>NZ_JACJEM010000012.1:0-72338 GCF_014164085.1 Pseudoalteromonas sp. SG45-5
TATGCACAGTTATGCACAGTGCTGTATATTTACTACACTGTTTAAATGCTCAATAAACGCTATCTAATGATTTTATTTAAGCGATTGTTAATAATATGTTTTTTTGTTTGTGTTTTTTATATCACGCTGATTTTTAAGGGTTTTTAAACCTTGTGTGTGGGTACATAAAACGGTAACATTAATCTATTAGTTTAAGCTTAGTTAATTGCTTGACAATAAACTAACAATGTTTAGACTACTCTTGGTCTGATTAGTAGTCACTTAGGTGACGGCCTATGGTGCATGATCAGCCATAAATATAAAGGGAACAATGAAAGTTCCTGTTTCATGAAACTTTGGAGAATAAAAAATGTTTAAGAAAACTTTATTAGCGCTAGCGCTAACTGGTGTTGCTGGTGTTGCTAATGCTGGAGAACTTACTGTAGCTGGTGGCTCTAAAAATATTTCAATCGAAGGTAATGCAACAACTGCCGCAGCTGGTAAATTACAAGCTGCTGATTTTGGTGATGTTACTCTAGATGTTGGTAGTGATTACATTGTAAATGACCTTGTTGTTGTTACAGTTTCTGGCGCAACTTTTGATAAAACAGTAACTCCTACAGCTGTTCCTACAGCTGGTACAGCTACTTTTTCTTTCGTTGATTTTTCAAGCGACAACACAGTTCGTTTCCGCGTATCAACTGCTAACCACTTAGCTGCTAACGATATCACAATTGCAGGTTTCCAGCTTTTATCTGGTTCACCAGCTAACAAGCAAAAGGTTCAATTTTCTTCAAATGCGATCTCAGTTAACCCGTTGATTGGTAACTATGATGCTGCTAAAGCTGTTGATTTAGGTATGTTTGTAAATCAAGTAGCTTACACTGTAACTAAGCTTGATGGTGTTGTTGCAACTGGTAAAGGCCGTGCAGAATTCACTACAGGTCTTACTGATGTATTAACACTTGCTGCTACAAACGATAGTGCTGCGATTGATGGAATTACTCTTACTAAAGAAACTCACGTAATTAAAGGTAACTTCTCTTACCTTGCTGATTACGACCTTGCTGCAAACGGCGGTGACGCTGATGGTGTTGTTGAAGCTGCTGAACTAGCTAACGCTTTTACAACAACTGGTTTTGGTGCTGCTAAACTTTCTGTTGATAAAGGCTTATCTACATTAACAATTACAGATGCTACATTACCAGCTGCAAGTTCAACTGTTACGTTTAATGTAATTGGCGCAACTAAGAAAGGTTCTGTAATTACTGCACCTCAGTCTTTCACAGTTGAGTCATCTGTTGCTGATGCTACAACTACTATTCCTTTCTCAGCAGTTTCTGCTGGTTCTTGGACTTTAGATGGTTCTACAGATGATATCGAGCTTATGCCATTTGGTTCTGAGTACTCTCAGTCAATCACAGTAGCTAACCGTGGTACTGTTGAAGGTGTTATCACTGTAACACTTAAAGCTGACGGCAAAACATACGTAAAAGAACTAACTCAAGTTGCTTCTGCTAACTCTGTAACTAACATCAGCCTAGAAGTAGCTGCTTTCGCTGCTGAATCTGGTGTAACTGGTAATGCTCACATTAACGTTGTTGTTAACGCTCCTGCAGCTAACATCGGTGTTAAAGGTGTTTACTACCATAAAAAATCTGCTGACCGTGTACTAACTCACTAATACTGAGTTTATACATAAACCAGTTGGTTTATTAAAAAAGCGAGCTTAGGCTCGCTTTTTCAATTGTGAATTTTAAATGCTTAATTTTTAATTAAAGACAATTCACAATTCACCCCTTACCATTTAAAATTCAAAATTCACAACCCTCCCGTTGTTTGCTACACTGCCCCACCTTTTTGTTTTATGAGTGATCGCTTTGAAATACCCCATTGTAAAGCCCTTTTTACCCCCGTTAAATAACTATACAGCACACATTGCATCGGTATTTGAGCGCAACTGGCTTACTAATAATGGCCCGTGTTTGCAAAAGCTTGAACAGCAACTTGCTGAGTATTTTAATGTTGAGCACCTATTACTGGTTGCTAACGGTACATTAGCATTGCAAGTGGCGTTTGCGGCACTTAATATTGACACTAACAAAAGCGCTTGTGTGTTAACAACCCCCTTCTCATTTGCAGCGACGGCCAGCTCGCTATGTTTTGCAAACCTGACCCCTGAGTTTATTGATATTGACCCTGCCACCTACAATATAGATATAACAAAAGCCAGTGAGGCACAGTTAAATAACGCAACGGCTATTTTAGGGGTGCATGTATTTGGTAATCCATGCGATGTAGCGGGTATTGAACGCGCTGCCAAACAGCATAATTTAAAAGTTATTTACGACGCGGCTCATGCTTTTGCCAGCGATATTAAAAATACTGGCAATGATATGGCTATAACAAGCGTATTGCACAAAGGTGATGCAGCGACATTGAGTTTGCATGCCACAAAGTTGTTTCATAGTGTTGAAGGCGGTGCGATTATTTTTAAGCACAAAGCCGATTATTTAAAAGCAAAGCAGTTAATTAACTTTGGCTTTGATGCACAACAATACCCTGAATTTGTAGGTATAAACGCCAAAATGAGCGAAGTACACGCTGCTATGGGGTTAAGTGTATTTGAGCACCTTGACCATATAACGTCGTGGCGCCAGCAATTAAGTAAGCGTTACACTGAACGATTAAAAGCAATAAATACCGTACAGTTACAAGTTTGGCACTGTGATGGTAATAACAATGGCGCTTATATGCCGGTGGTTTTTGAATCACAAACCCTACTACTAAAAGTGCAGGCGGCGCTCACTGAGGTGGGCGTGCAAACTCGTCGTTATTTTTACCCAAGTTTGAGCCAAGTCCCAGCGTATGGCATGCGCGGAGATACCCCACTTGCAAATAGCCTTAGCGAACGTATTTTGTGCTTGCCTATGTTTACAGACTTAACCCTCGATGGCGTAGACGAAATATGTGATCATTTAATGACTGTGCTTAATGACTGTGCTTAAGGCCAGTGCTTAAGCTGTTTTAGGTTGATATTACAAGGCGTTTAATATGGCAATATATACACAACAAGCATTGCTTGATTTAGGTTTTTTGCGTGTAGGCAAAAATGTACGTATTTCTACGCAGGCCTCATTTTACGGGGTAGGCTCAATTAGCCTAGGTGATAACGTACGTATTGACGACTTTTGTGTAATCAGCGCAGGTAAGGGCGGGATTTTTATAGGCAGCCATGTACATATTGCGGTGTTTAGTTCATTAATAGGCGCGGGTAAAATCAGTATTGATGATTTTTGTAATATTTCCTCCAGAGTGTCTATTTATTCAAGCAGTGACGATTACTCGGGCGAGTACTTAACTAATCCCACAGTGAATGAGCAGTTTACTAACGTAGAACATGGCCCTGTAACGCTCAAAAAACACGTTATTGTGGGGGCTGGCTGCGTTATTTTACCCAATGTAGTACTTGATGACGGTGTTGCTCTTGGCGCATTAAGCTTGGTTAATCGAGATTTACAGCCTTGGGGTATTTACGCCGGACAACCTGCGAAATATATAAAACCGCGCAGTAAAAATTTACTTAATTTAGAACCTGCATTTTTAACGCATTATAATAGCGAGCAATAATGAGCCTACGCTATGAGTAAAGCTATATGAGTAAAGTTATATGAAACAGGTTATTCATGTGTTTGCCGACACACCACATCATTATTTTCCCATGCAGCAATTTTTTAATGTGCAGTGCAAGCCCAATTGTAGCCAAGTATTTTGGGTTAAATCAGCGCAGAGCGTTGATGGTTTTGTAACCTATGCAGATAATGCAGAGTTGTTTGCTTTGCTTAACGGCTTAACTAAAGCCGATAACGTGGTATTTCATGGTGTGTTTGATATGCACATATGGAAAAAGTTACTTTTTAGCCCTGTTACTAAACGCAGTAGCTGTGTGTTGTGGGGCGCAGAATTATATAGGCACACTAAAGCAGGGCGCACTATTAAGCAGCGTATTGTGCATGTATTGCATGCATTGGTTATTAATCGTTTTAATCACGTTTTTGCATTAAATCCAGGCGATGCTCAGCTTGCTAAACAGGTTTTAAAACGTAAAACAGTTGACGTATTGCCTTATCCACTTATTGGTATGCAGGTTCAGGAAGCAGCGACCAGCGCTAATTTTACCCAGCAACCTTTAAAAATCTTGCTGGGTAATTCGGCTGCCTCAAGCAATAATCATATTGAAGCCTTGGATAAGCTATCCCATTTAGCGGGGTGTAATATACAAATAATAATGCCGCTTAATTACGGCGGTGAAGCTCACTATGTTGAACGCGTTATTAGCCATGCTAATGCACTATTTGCTAATAAAGCAGTGGCTATTACAAACATGTTAAGCAAAGCGCAATATGACGATTTATTAAACGACGTTAATATTACTGTATTTGCTCAGCAAAGGCAGCAGGGACTATATGTTGCGTATGCAATGTTGCTTATGGGTAAGCCTTTATTTTTACTGGCGAGCACGTCAAGCTACAGCAATTTAACGTCGTTAGGTTTTGACGTGTATAAAACACAAACATTACCAGCGCTTAGTTTTGATGAGCTTGCACAGTTAGCAAGCAAGCAAAATAGTAAAAATGCAGATTTAATGCAGCAGCATTTTACCGAGCAGGCTCTGGCCCCTAAATGGCGAGCAATGTTGCAAAGTTTGTATGAAGAAGCCTAGATTTATGTGCCCGATTTTTATTGAGAAAAATACATGAGCGTAGCGCGTGATGCGTTAAGTGGGGTGTCGTGGACGGCCTCATCAACGCTTATTAAGGGGTTGTTACAGTTAGTTCAGTTAATAGTGCTGGCGCGCTATTTAACGGCTGCTGAGCTGGGTGTGCTGGCAATAGTGCAATTGGTGGTTAGCTTTGCACAAATTTTTGGTGATGCGGGTATTTCTAATGCCCTTATTTTCCATAAAAATTTAGTTAAAGACCAGCTTAATCAGTTATATATAGTAAATGTATTGCTGGGGTTATTTATTTCGGTTGTGGTGTTTGCAATGGCGTTTCCTATGGCGCTATTTTTTGATATGCAGGCACTAACATTGCTGTTGTGGTATTTATCGCCGGTATTTTTAATTCGTAGTTTTGGCCAGCAACCTTTGGCTTTACTACAACAAGCTATGCGGTTTAATAGCATTGCTAAAATAGAGGTATTTGCCAGTGTTGTAAGTTTTACCGTACTCATTGTGTTACTTGCCTTTGACTTACGCTTGCTTTCGGTGGTGGTATCGCAGTTGTTAAATGCGTTGCTTCTTAGTGGTTGTTTACTTATTGGTTTTGCACATTTACGACCAAAGCTTACGCGTTTGCGTATACACAGTATTATTGAGCCAATCAAATATGGTTTGTACCAAACCGGTGAGAGCTTTATAAATTTTATAAGTGCTCAACTAGATCAGCTTTTAATTGGTAAGTTATTGGGTGCTGAGGCGTTAGGTATTTATGCTTATGTAAAAGCATTAGTGTTTAGGCCTGCCTTGCAGCTTATAAATCCGGTGGTTAATAAAGTCGCGTTTCCGTTGATGGTTAATCATCAACATACACACAGTTTAGCGCTGTTATATAGCATGATTTTACGTTTGCTTAGCTTAATTAATATTCCTCTGTATAGCCTTGTTGCGTTATTTCCGAATTTAGTTTTGAGTTTCACTTTTGGTGAGCAATGGCTTGAACATGCTCAGCTACTGCGTTGGCTGGCTTTGTACATGTTAATAATTTCAATGATGAATCCTATTGGGGTGCTTTTAAGAGCCAGTGGTAACGTTAAACGTGGTTTTTGGTGGAATATGGGAGTAACAATTGTCCGGCCATTGATTATTGTGTTTAGCATTGAGTCGGGCATTGTTGAAATGGTTAAGATGTTGGTGTTATTGCAAGTTGTATTATTTGTATTGCATTGGCTGTATTTAATAAAACCAGTTAGCGGCCTGTCGGCAGCACGTTTGTGTTTATCACTTGCGCCGGCTGTGCTGGCATTTGCTATGGTGTCGTTGTTTGTTTTGGTGTGTGTACAGCCTTTATTAATGTTATCGGCAGTATATTTGTTTGCGTTTATTTGTGTTGGGTATGTGCTTGCTATAGCTCCACAATTAATAAAAGTTTTTAAGTTTATTCGAGGTTCGTAGAATGCCTGGCATAGTAGGTTTTATTAGTAAGAATATATTACCCGATACTCACCCTTGTTTGTCGGAGGTGGCGGGTAAAGTTGCAAGTAGCTGGTGTTTAGAAGGCCAATACCAGCAGCTAATAAAAACAACTGCGGGTATTGCACATCATCACTTTAATAATCAAAATTTAAGTGTTGATATATGGGGAGATGTGTACTCAATTAATGGTACAGATTGCCAGCAAGACGAGGTTGCAGAGCTTGTGGCAAATCAATATTTGATAGGCAACTTAAGTGAGTTATGTAGCCAACTAAATGGCTATTTCACGTTTGTTATTTTTGATAAACAAGCTCAAAAAGTGACATTAGCAACAGATCGCTTTGGCATAAAGCCTCTTTATTTGTGGGCTGATAACCTCGAAGCTAAAGGGTTTGCCAGTGAGCCTAAAGCACTTGCCCTAAATCCCGACTATGTACAACACATTGACCTTGCGGCACTTAAAACATTTGTTGATGTGGGACACATGCTAGGTGAGCAAACTTTGTTTAGCAATATTAAACGCTTAGCACCTGCGTCAATTACAAGTATTGATATTACCAGTTTAGAGTATGACACGGTACGGTATTGGAGTTGGGCTGATATTAAAACAAACAATGCAATGACGTTTGATGAGGCAACAGCGCACGCTTATACCCTGTTTGATAGTGCGGTTGAGCGTTGCATAAAAACAGTTAAGCAACCAACATTGGCTATAACATTAAGTGGCGGGCTTGATTCTCGCGTATTACTTGCAGCTGCAAAACAGCACTTTAAAGGTACAATAAAAACGTACACCTTTGGCGAGGCTGGTTGTGATGATGCTGTACTGGCTGAGCAAGTTGCACAGCTGGCAGGTGTATCGAATCAGTTGGTAAGTATAGATGAGCATAACTGGTTTGATGGCCGTGAGCATGGCGTATGGCTAACCGACGGCCTTAAAAATATGCTACATATGCACGCATTAAGCTCAGTAAGTAATATAGCCGCTGACTCCAATTATTTGCTTAACGGCTATTTAGGGGATGTAACGTTTGGTGGCAGTTACTTATTTGCTCAGGACAAATTATCGCTTAGCCAATCGCAGCGAATCGCAGAGCGTTACTTTGAACACTTACCCAATGCAAATATTACCGATGCCTACTTTGAACACACTAACGATGATCCCATTTTAATTTACAACCGAGGTGTACGTTTTATTGGCGCTGGTAGTGATTTGCTCAGCCATGAACTTCATAATTTTAAGCCGTTTATGGATAACGATTTAGTGGCGTTTTTGTACTCGTTACCAGATGAATATCGCCGCAATGGTAAGCTTTATCATGCGATGTTACTGCGTTATTACCCTGATTACTTTAAAACGATTGCATGGCAGCAAACAGGAAAACCTATTTCGCTGCAATCAACAGATGTTGAACCGGTGAACAACCCGTTAAAGCAACGCCTAGTGGGTTTAATTAAAGGCTCTGTTTTTGAGCGTTTTGCCCGTAAGCTATATCGACGCATTACGCCTAAAAGGCATTATGTTGCGTACGATACTTGGTTGCGAGAGGCTAATTTTAAACGTTATATAAAAAACACATTATGTGATTCAAATAGCGAAGTTAAAAAGTTATTAGGTGATGAATATATTGATAATGTTGTAACCCGTTTTTTTGCTATGGACGATGCAATTAAGCCAGAAAAAATAGGCAGCTTATTAACTGTTGAGCTTTATTTAAAGCGCCTACAGTAATGCCTCAAACAGTAGTGAATATGGTAAACACGGGATTATTTTGCGATAATAACTTGATGTGCTTACAAATTGTATTTGGTGAGCAAATTGTATATGTAAAAAGTAAAGGCTTTTAATGAAAACTATTGTTGTTACTGGTGGAGCAGGGTTTATTGGTAGTGCGTTGATACGCTTTTTAATCAAGGAGACACCGCATAAAGTAATTAATTTAGATAAACTCACTTATGCAGGTAACTTACAATCATTAAAAAGCATTGATAGCTCAGAGCGTTATACTTTTGTACAGGGCGATATTTGCGATCGGGAAAAGCTGGATAAATTATTTATAACGTACCAGCCAGATATTATCATGCACTTAGCGGCGGAGTCTCATGTTGATCGCTCAATTGATGGCCCTGGTGATTTTATTCAGACTAACATTGTTGGCACATATACATTGCTTGAAGCAACGCGTGCATATTGGGTTTCTTTAAACGAAACTAAAAAACACGCATTTAGGTTTCATCACGTTTCGACCGATGAGGTGTACGGCGATTTACCACATCCAGCAGATATGAAGACTGAAGAGGGAAGTGAGAAGGGGGAAAACGCTTCACAAAATTTACCTTTGTTTACTGAGGAGTCTGCGTATGCGCCTAGTAGTCCGTATTCAGCGAGTAAAGCAAGTTCAGATCATTTAGTAAGAGCATGGCAGCGTACTTATGGCTTACCCGTTGTTATTACTAATTGCTCAAATAACTATGGGCCGTTCCACTTCCCTGAAAAACTTATTCCATTAGTTATTTTAAATGCATTAGAAGGTAAAGACTTGCCTATTTATGGCGATGGTTCACAAATACGAGACTGGCTATATGTAGAGGATCACGCAAGAGCTCTATTCACGGTGGCAACTGCTGGCGAAGTAGGGCATACGTACAATATTGGCGGGCATAACGAAAAGTCAAACCTAGAAGTTGTTAGTACTATTTGTTCCGAGCTAGATAAGCTTATTGAAAAAAAACCACGTAACTTAACATCATTTAAAGAACTAATAACGTTTGTAAAAGACAGACCAGGACACGACAGACGTTATGCAATAGATGCATCAAAAATAGATAGTCAACTTAACTGGCAACCGCAAGAAACGTTTGAGTCGGGTATTAGTAAAACAATAAAATGGTACTTAGAGAACCTTGATTGGTGCAAACAAGTACAAGCCGGAACTTATCAGCGAGAACGTTTAGGAGAAAATACATGAAAGGAATTATCTTAGCTGGCGGGAGTGGTTCAAGGCTCCACCCGATTACGCTTGGCGTGTCTAAGCAGATTTTACCTATTTACGATAAACCGATGATTTATTATCCACTGTCGGTATTAATGCTTGCTGGCATTAAAGATATTTTGATCATTACAACCCCGCAAGACCAAGCTCAATTTCAAGCTCTACTCGGTAATGGTAGTAATTTTGGTATAAATCTAACGTATGCAATTCAAGAAAAACCTGAAGGGTTAGCTCAAGCATTTATAATTGGTGAGGACTTTATTGGTCAAGATTCAGTATGTTTGATTTTAGGTGATAACATTTTTTATGGCGCTAATTTTTCACCTAAATTAAAAGCGATGGCAAAAATTGAGCAAGGGGCTTGTGTTTTTGCTTATCAGGTTAACGATCCTGAGCGTTTTGGTGTGGTTGAAGTTGACGAGAGTTTTAATGGTATTTCTATAGAAGAAAAACCAGAGAAACCTAAGTCTAATTATGCTGTTACAGGACTCTATTTTTATGATAATTCAGTAATACAAAAAGCGAAGCAAGTTGAACCTTCAGCTCGTGGAGAATTAGAAATTACTGCAATTAACCAAGCTTATTTAGAAGATAAAAACTTAAAAGTCGAAGTACTAGGGCGTGGGTTTGCGTGGCTTGACACTGGCACTCACGATAGCTTAATGGAGGCGTCGTTGTTTGTTCAAACGGTTGAAAAACGACAAGGCTTTAAAATCGCCTGCCTACAAGAAATTGCTTATACACAAGGTTGGTTAACAAAAGATGCACTTGTGGCGCAAGGACATGCACTTAACAAAACGGGTTATGGTCAGTACCTTTTAAAGCTGGCGGCAGGAACACACTAATGGCTCAAAATTTAAATCAGTTTTCGACACAAAACTCAGGAAATACAAACGCACTTGATCTTATTGAGCTGTGGCTAATTTTATGGAATAAAAAATGGCTGATTATTGCACTTTCTTTTTTATGCTGTGCGAGCGTGTTAGCATTTTCCTTAACGTTACCAAATATGTATAAATCGTCGGTACTACTTTCTCCTCAAAAACAGCAAGAAGGCGGTGGATTGTCTGCTTTAGCCGGAGAGTTTGGCGGCTTAGCGAGTGTGGCGGGCATTAATTTAGGCGGGTCTAGTGATGAAACGGGGGTTTACTTAGAAGTTATTAAGTCGAAAGATTTTTTATATGAATTTATCGAAAATAATAATGTAAAAGTAAATTTATTTGCTGCCAAAAAGTGGGACAAAGATAGTGAAACGCTGGAGCTTGACGACAGTGTTTATAAAAATGGTCAGTGGTTAGTAGATGAAAAAACACAGGAAACCTTTGAACCGACTCTTTATGAGGCATACGAGCGTTTTTTGAAAAGCCTGACCATAGAACAAGATAAAGTAACAGGGTTGGTAGAAATTTCGTTTGAGCACATAGACCCTCGTGTTTCTAAAGTGTATGTAGAGAATATAGTTACATTAATTAATAAATCGGTAAGAGAGCGAGAAATCGCAGAAAACAAAGAAAGTATTAAATATTTAAATGAAGAGCTAACCAATACAAATATTGCTGAAATGCAAAATGTTTTTTACACCATTATTGAAGAGCAAACCAAAGCGATGCTATTGGCTAAAGTGAGAAAAGAATTTGCTTTTAAAGTAATAGAAAGTCCGATTATAGAAGAGCAAAAATCATCGCCTAATAGAGCGGTTATTTGTATTTTAGGTGCTGCTTTTTCGGTGTTTTTTATATGTATTATGGTTTTGTTAGTTCATTTTATTCGTGATAATAAAGCTACAAATGCACGCGCTTAACTTATGCATTTGTGGCCAGCTACAGTGAATACTAGTAATAGTATAAATACAGTTAATAGCAATAATAGTAATGACGCTAAGTTGTATATATCTGGCTGCCTATTACTTTTAAGCTGGCTGCTTTTACCATTTGTTTTTTGGTTACTAGGGTTGTTTTTATATGCATTTTCAGTAAAGAAAACACGCTTAGATAGTTTGCTAGTTGCTGCAGTGTCTGTTTCACTGAGCATACTTATTGCGTCTAGGTACATTGGCTATTTGTGGAACGGTTCCGATGATATGCCATCGTATTTAATGGCGTACGATCGCTATGATGAACTCTCAAGTATGCTCAGTGTATCGTTACTTTACGCTAAACATGGTGATGCTTTATTTGGACTTTATAGCTGGGCTGTAGCATGGTTAACCGATAACGATATTTTTACATATTATTTTTTATCCGTGTTAATCACTTATGGATTAATTTGGAAATTTTGTAAATTAGTTGATGGGCCAAGTCCGCTATTATGTTTTTTACTGATTATTCTATTTTATAAGTTTTTTCAGTTTCAATGGCATTTGATCCGCACATGTATGGCAGTTCCTATTTTACTTATGGGAATATGGTATGCGCAAAAAAATAAAAAGTATGGCAGCCTTATCTTTATTTTAGGAGGGCTTGTTCATTTTTCTACATTTGTTTTATTACTTCCTTTGCTGATTTTTAGTAAGCATTTAACTCGCCGTTGGAGTGCATCACAACTTATTGTTATGTTTTTAGGGTTTGTATTGGCGGCTCTAGCGGGGGTTGTTGCTATTAAAATACTCGGCTCAGTTGTTAATAATTATATGGTGAATAAAATTCTGACGCGATTAGTGTTTGAGCCTAACTTTTCAAAGCTCCCTTCGTTGTTGTTTTTTATTGTTGTGAACCTTATTGCACTACCCGGTTATTTAAAAACCAATAATGTTGCTTATTTAAGGTTGTTTAACATGATGAGTTACTTAACCTTACTCAGTACAGTGGCACTGTTTTTTATAGGTGAGGAGTTGCATCGTATTTTTCTACCTTTGTACTTACTTTACGCACCTATGCTACTTTTTGCTTTGCAATATATACAACCTAAGTCGATCACTGGCGTCTTTTTATTTTTACTGATGGGCTTTCATATAGCTGCATTTTCTTATGTGGTATTAATAAATGAGAGTAAATTCTTTTATAAAGGCGATAAACACAGTCACCCACTAGAAAGGCGTGGCTTTGATTATCTTGTGATGTTTAAGCGTTATTGGAACACTGAAGTTATTTATTACGATGGATACCGTAATAAATAGTCGTACACCTTTATTTAGGTTAAATATGAATAAATTAGTTACAGTTATAATACCTACCTTTAAGCGCGCTGAGGCTTTGTCGAAAGCGATTGAAAGCGTTAAGAATCAAACTTATTCATGTTTGGAAATCATTATTATCGATGATAATGATCCCTCAGGTGAAGACAGACGCTTAACAGCTGATGTTATGGCTGGATACGCTAATGATGAGCGTATTCATTATTTACGTCACGATAAAAATAGCGGTGCTTGTCAAGCTAGGAATACTGGCTTAGAGGCTGCCAAAGGTGAGTATGTTGCCTTTTTAGACGACGACGATTTGTGGATCGACACCAAGCTAGCAACTCAAGTAGCTGCTTTGAGCTCAAGTGATGCAAAAATTTGTTATTCAGATATGTTTTTAGAATATCAAGGCTGGAAACGGTATTTTAAATGTGTAAGCGATGATGATTTTTATTTGTCTTTGCTAAAGCAAGGGTTTGGTATTTGTACTTCCGTTTTACTTATATCAACAACGGCTATCCGCTCAATTAATGGCTTTGATAGCAGCTTACCTAGCATGCAAGACTATGATTTATTACTTCGACTAGCAAAAAAATACAAAGCTATACATATTGCGCAGCCTCTGATCACCTATCAGTTGGCGGATGATGGCATATCGTGTAACCCCGTTTCAAAAGCAAATGGGCATAGGGCGGTTATTGCTAAATATGAGGCTGAGTATATAAGTTTAGGCTTAAAGAAAGGCCTTGCGCGTCAATATGAAAGCCTTGCTGATTTTGAGCTAAGAAGTGGTAATCGTACTACTGCGATAACACATTATTTTAAAGCCCTAAAAATGTCACCGCTATCGATGCGCGTATTTGCGAAACTGGTACTTGGCAGTATTTTTGGTAAAAAGCCACTTGAGTACTATTTATTGAAACGTCAGCAGCGTTCTTCAGTCAGTATGGCTACTTCGGATTATTAAGGGGCGTTTGATGCGTGGCATGTATATTAATTGCGATAAAGAACGACTCCCGTCGTCACTTTATTTGACTAAAAACAATAGTCGTATTTTCGATTTTCCACAAGCGTGTAGAGTCACCGGTTGCATTGTATATGACGAGGAAAATTGGTCGCAATTACCGTATGAGCAAATAGAGCATAATATTTTTATTATGTCAGGCTGGTTTATTTATAAAGAGCAGCTAAACCCATTAACTCTTTTAGCTAATGATATTGTGGCACAAGGAATTGACGTTTTAAATAATGTTTTGACTGGTGTGTTTACGCTTTTTTGGCAGAATGAGCACGAAGAGTTTGTTTTTACCGATCCGCTTGGTTTATCAACGCACTTTATTGATAAGTTATCGACTCAGTTACGTGTTGCCCCTAGCGTTAAAGTGTTAAAAAATGATTCGCATCATCTCAACCATGACATGCAATGTATTTTAAATAAAAAAAACCACTTGTTTGGTAATTACACTCTTTTTGATGGCTTACAGAGGCTAACACCAGGGAGTTGTGTTGGAGTGATGAGTGAGCGCTCTTATTTTGTATTTCATGAAGCTAAGCCTTTAGATTCGTTAGCTGACGCTGTTAAAAAGTTAACTTCACTTTGGCAAGAGAACTCTAAAATATTACCTATCAGTAGCGGCCTTGATTCTAGGTATTTATTGGCAAATGGCACTTATAAATATGGCTTTACTTATGGACCAGATCACTCACCAGAGAGAGAAATAGCTGCCAGCTTTAGTGAGGATTTTAAAACGTATTTAGCTTTTGATTATAGTGAGCAACCATTACATGAACAAGAGCAGGCTATTTTAGATGAAATGGCTTTTGGCACACTCAACCCTATTCCAAGGCTATTAACTAATTATAGTTTTGTCGCGCAACACTTTGAACAAGCAAAAATATTTTTTGATGGTTATTTAGGTGATTTATTTCAGCGTGGCACTTATATAAATTTTAAAGGCAAAAGAGGTGAAGTTTTAAAGTTATTTCCATTTATTTATAGTGTGATTAATTTTAAGGCAAAAACTTTAATGCGTTTAAGGTACAAAGAGTTAACCGATAAAGAATTTACTATTTTGTGGCAAGACTTTGTTCAACGTACAGATAGCCTAGCGTTAACGGATTACCAAAAAGTGACTTATTATGAGTTTTTATATGGGCGAGGTGGCAGATATACTATTTTTGGCAGTAATATTTTAGCTGCGCAATTTTTTACTGTTGTTTCACCTTTTGCTGCAAGGGGGATCTTTGATTCTTTTATACAGCAAGATTACGCTAAAGCGGTTCGCTACCGAGCGCTTAAAAAAATATGGAGAAAAGTGGCTGTAAAGTATAAAAAAATCAAAGTTGAATCAGGATATACTCCACTTTCAAACCCCGTAACAATTCCATCTATACAATTGATTTATAGGCTAATGTTTCATTTTATTCCATCACGTGCAAACTACGGTGTAAAAAGTAAGCGCATGGAAAATAATAAAAAATGAAAAAAGCAATACGTGTATTACTGCTCTCTAATATGGGGCCAAGCAAAAATAAACCTAATTCAGGTCGATTTATAATGAATCAGTATACTAGCTTAAAAAAGTATACTGATTTAGATATGAATTACTTTTATCTAGACCAAGAAGAGAAGTCTGGTTTATTACGCTTATTTCGTTATCCTTTTTTTTACTTTCGCTTTTTGTTTAAGTATATTTTTTCGATGAAGAAACTAGACATTATTCATGTTCATTTTTTTTTCCCTAATGTCTTATTAGCTATCACTTATAAAATGCTAAGAAATTGGAAAGTTAAAATTATAGTAACTTTTCATGGCAGTGATATTTATAGTTATTATCCTCCCAGTAGAGTATATAAAAAGTGTATTGATTTTGTTGATGAGTCAATTTTTGTAAGTGATAAATTAAAAGAACGATTTTTTAAACAAGTGCCTTGTACGGTACAAAGCGCTGGCGTAAATGATATTTTTTATCAAAAACATGAAAAATGTACTTTTAAAGACAAGCAGTTTGATGTTGTGTTCGTTGGGCAGCTTGATAAAAATAAAGGAATAGAAAGGCTAAAAGAGATTTTACTAACATTTCCTTGTAAAATACGAGTTGCAATTGTTGGCGCTGGAAATAGTGAATTTATAGAGCAGGTTAAAAATAATCAAGATGTGAGTATTTCATATTTCAGTAGCTGCACTCCACAGCAACTGGTTACAATTTATAACTCAAGCTTAATATTAATAAACTTGTCATATAATGAGTCGTTTGGTTTAGTGATGAGTGAGGCGATGGCATGCGGTGCCTTAGTTGTTGCTACTCGAACCGATGGAGCTTGTACACAAGTAGTAGATGGAAAAAATGGTTTTTTAATACCAAATCAAGACGATAGTGTTTGTTCAAGTGCTATTAATGCAATACAACATATATTGAGCATGCAAGATGAGCAGTATACAAAGATGAGCGATAGTGCAATTAGTTCGGCACAAAAATATCGTTTATCAGTAGTTACAGAGCAAATATTTAATATGTACGCCAAGTTACAAGCGAAAAACGTTAATGATAAATAAAGTAAATGTAGGCGGTATTGATGTTGCTGCTTATCAATCTATAGATGAACTTATAAATTCATCTATATTGACAGTCGAAGGTGTGCAACCTGGCGTGGGTATCGCAATTAATCCTGAAAAAATAATGGCGGCAAAAAAAGATCCTCTCCTGATGAGTATTTTACAAAGCGCGACACTTCGTTATCCAGACGGAGTCGGCGTATCGTACGTTATGTCTAGGCGTTTGAATTCTAAAGTAGCACGGATCCCAGGTTGCGAATTGTGGGAGCGACTAATGGTTCGCTCTATTGAGCAACAAGCGCCAGTTTTCTTACTAGGTGCTACGCAAAGCACGGTTTCACAAACCAGCGAAAAACTAATAGCATTAGGTGTAAATATTGTTGGTTGCAAGGATGGTTATTTTACTAAAGAGCAGCAACAATCAGTGATTGATGAAATTGTTGGCTCAGGTGCTAAAATAGTCAGTGTAGCATTAGGTTCACCACGCCAAGAGTTGTTTATTTTTGAATGTTTAAAATATGCTCCTGATACTTTTTTTATGGGTGTAGGCGGTACATATGACGTTTTCACAAATAAAGTTAAACGTGCGCCTCACTTTTTTAGAACCTTAAACTTAGAATGGCTATTTAGATTATTGTCACAGCCTTCGCGCTTACTTCGCCAAGGCAATCTGGTTAAATATGTTTATTACTATTTAACAAAAAAAATGTAAAGGTTGATTAATAAAGCGCTGATTTTTGTTATTTCTACATATTTAATTGATTTAAAGTACATTAATTTTTAAGCACGAGATGTTATACCCATTATATTAAATGAATGAGTGTGGCACATAATCCATACGGTGATGGCTTATTGAGTATGCGTATTATTAATAGCCTACTGAATGAATAGCCTAAGGGAATAAAGATGAAAATAGCTGTAGTTGGCACCGGGTATGTGGGCCTTTCTAATGCGATGCTTTTATCTCAAAATAATCAAGTTGTAGCGCTTGATATAGATGAGAAAAAAATAGCGTTATTAAATAACCAGCAATCTCCAATAATTGATGAGCAAATTGAGCTTTATTTAAAACGCACCGATTTAGATTTTACAGCGACGACTGATAAGCACCTCGCTTATACCAATACAGATTACGTGATTATTTCAACACCTACAGACTATGATGCAGAGACTAATTACTTTAATACTAGCTCAGTAGAGGCTGTAATTACTGATGTGCTTTCTATAAACCCAGGTGCTGTAATGGTTATTAAATCAACGGTTCCTGTTGGATTTACGGAGTCTGTAAAAGAAAAATTTAACTGTAATAATATTATTTTTTCGCCTGAATTTTTACGAGAAGGCAATGCGCTTCACGATAATTTGTACCCGTCTCGTATTGTGGTAGGTGAGCAAAGTGAGCGTGCTAAAGTCTTTGCTAAACTACTAGAGCAAGGTGCTATTAAGCAAAATATAGACATTTTATTTACTGGTTCAACCGAAGCTGAGGCGATTAAGCTTTTTTCAAATACCTATTTGGCTATGCGGGTCGCCTATTTTAATGAGTTAGACAGCTATGCAGAGTCTCATGGTTTGGATAGTAAGCAGATAATTCAAGGTGTAGGATTAGATCCTCGAATTGGCACACACTACAATAATCCTTCATTTGGCTACGGCGGATATTGTCTTCCGAAAGATACTAAACAACTTCGTGCTAATTATGAAAATGTACCCAATAATATTATTGGTGCAATTGTTGATGCAAATACAACACGTAAAGATTTTATTGCCAACTCCATAATTAAACGTAACCCTCGCGTTGTGGGTATATACCGACTAGTGATGAAAACGGGCTCAGATAATTTTAGAGCTTCAGCTATTCAAGGTATTATGAAGCGTATAAAAGCTAAGGGGATTGAAGTTGTAGTGTATGAACCAACACTCAACGAAAATGAATTTTACCATTCTCGTGTGATTAAAGATTTAAACGAGTTTAAAAAAATATCCGATGTGGTTGTTGCAAACCGAATGGTTGAGGCGCTCAGTGATATTGTTGATAAAGTTTACACCCGAGATTTATTTGGTAGCGATTAAGCTTTAGGCGAGGTTTTATACCCCGCTTTTTAATGATTTATGCCATATCACAGGAGCAATAAATAAAGTGCTCCTGTAAGTCATATCAAACTCAATCCTTAAATCACTCTCAGCGCTTTTGGCCTCGTAACCTGCTTTTAAACTCTCATTTACTCCCATTCAGCTTAGATCTATCTCATAACTGGTAACTTAATTTAATTGCTTATTTATTTTAAATCAAAGGACTACCTATGAAAGCTGTCATCCCCGTTGCTGGCCTTGGAACGCGAATGTTGCCAATGACTAAAGCGATTCCAAAAGAGATGTTGCCAATTGTTGATAAACCGCTTATCCAATACATAGTAAATGAATGCGTTGCTGCAGGGATAAAAGAGATTGTGTTAGTAACGCACAGCTCAAAAAATGCTATTGAGAATCACTTTGATACGAGTTTCGAGCTTGAAGCAACACTCGAAAAGCGCGTTAAGCGCGTACTACTCGATGAAGTTCGCTCTATTTGCCCACCTGATGTAACCATTATGAGTGTGCGACAAGGCGAAGCTAAAGGGTTAGGGCATGCTATCTTATGTGCTAAGCCAATTGTAGGTAATGATGACTTTGTTGTACTTTTACCCGATGTCATTCTTGATGCTTATACGGCAGATCAAAAAACCGAAAACTTGGCGGCTATGATCAAGCGATTTAGCGAAACTAAGGCGAGTCAGATAATGCTGGAGCCAGTCGCGAGCGATGAGGTTAGTAAATACGGCATTGCAGATATTAACGGTGTACAGCTTAGCCCAGGTGAAAGCGCCGCTATTATGGCAATGGTTGAAAAGCCAACGGTTGAGCTCGCTCCTTCAAACTTAGCAGTGGTTGGGCGTTATGTGCTTAGCAAAAATATTTGGCCACTGTTAGCTAAAACACCGATTGGCGCTGGTGATGAAATACAACTGACTGACGCGATTGACTCACTCATGGCACAAGAAACTGTAGAGGCATTTCATATGAGCGGGCGTTCACATGATTGTGGAGACAAACTTGGTTATTTAAAAGCGATAGTTGAGTACAGTATGCGTGACGATAAGTTAGGTGAGGAGTTTTCTCAGTTTTTATATAATACCAAACTGCATAAATCTTTGATCAATTTAACGAATTAAATTGCACTATAACGTCGTTAAAAATTTTTTATTTAGAGCAACTAGATACAAAAATTTTTGCCTAGTTCTAGCGTAATTTTCTTAACGTTAAATAGACCCCATATATAAGCAGGTTGGTATAACGAAGTAAAGTGACCTATCAAAATCACTACTTTTGCATGGTTTTTTAGCTTATTTTGTAGTTGCAAATAAGAGTCATCAAACTGTCACAAATAGTTAATATTCTATGCGCGCATTCACTATAGGAACTTAGATTTATGCGCGTTTCATCCTTTACTCGGTTATTAGCAATATTGCTGGCTTCGGCAAGCGTTTTATTAGGTTCTACACTGTTTTGGGCGAGCCAAACATTACTTAAACTAGAGCAACAAGATACGGCCTACAGCCAGCTTAAAAATACTATTCTGGTCGATTTAGCAGGGCAGTTAGGTAACTACTTAGACCAAGGTGATAGTCAATATTTAAATCTCGCATCAAATTCAATTGAGTTAATAAAAACCAATCAGTTATCTATACTCCCCAATGACTTAAGCATTAAGCTTGAGCAGCAGCTAACTGCACTCAACGATGATATAAACGGTAAGTATCGAGCGCTTGGCAAGCTCTCAGGCAACGAAACGGCCTTACTCGATAATGCATTGAGGCAAATGACGGGCTCTGCGTCAGCGCTTATCAGTTACGCTACAAAAGCACCACCGCAAAATAGTGATGCACTCAATTACTATACACTGGCCAGTGATTACTATAGCGAAGCTGTTAATTTATCTTTGTTTACTTATCAATTAATCCTTCAGTATGATGAAAGTACTTATCAAAGTTTGCAGCAAAGTGTTAATAATTTAAACCAAGTTGCCAAGTCTATCGATCAACTACCTAACTTAGGTGTAATGAGTGATGTGGATGAAGATGCTTTATTTGTTGACGAAGAGGCCGAAGATTTAGCCGACGAAATAAAGTCAGAGCTGCTGAGTTGGCCAAGTCGTTATCCACGTGATTTATCAAGTACTCTAAAACAAACGCAGCAGCGCGAAAGTGGTTTTAATAATCTGCGCGCACAAATTAGTACACTTTCAAGCACGGTTATAAATGCAGAGCAATTGTTAAAAGTAGAGCAGGGCACTTTAAAACAGCGTGTTTTTTGGGTATTTTGTGTTGCTATAGGCACACTTGTTATATTGGCTGCAGGTGTTTATTTTGTGCAACGAAATCAAGTGCTCACACCATTGAGGCAGTTGCGTGATGGCTTTGCTTTTTTAATTGAGAGCAATGAGCTTAAAAATATTGAATGCAAAAATGAAAAAACGGAAGTGGGCGAAATAGCGCAATATTTTAACCTATTAATTGATCGCCAGCGAAATGAAGCACAAGATCGTGCAGAAATGCTCGAAGTCGTTAACGATTTTATGCAGCAGATGAGTAACCATCTGCAAACGATCAGTCAGCAAACCTCATTAAGTCATGGGCAAGTTGAGCAAAACCAAAATTTGCTAAGCGATATTCAACACATAGGTGAGCAGGTTAATCATATTAACTCCCAAGTTGCTGATAACGCAAAAAGTACCTTTTCAGCAATGGAGCAAAGCTTAGGGTTTTCTCAAAATATGCTCAATGCCAGCTCTGAGACTCAAGAGCGTGTAGAGCATGGCATGCAAAGTATTCAAGAGTTATTAAATGGTGTTGATGGTGTAGGAAAAATAATTGAAATTATTCGAAATATTGCGGATCAAACTAACTTATTAGCACTAAATGCAGCGATAGAGTCAGCAAGAGCTGGCGAGCATGGCCGTGGTTTTGCCGTAGTAGCTGATGAGGTGAGGCAATTAGCGCGTCAAACTCAAGGATCGCTAAGTGACATAAACGATCAGCTCAATTTATTAACTGAAAACTCTCGGGTTGTCTCTGCACAAATATCGGCCTTAGCCGAAGGGGCTCAATTACAAACACAAAATGCCCAAGAGCTAAAGCTGAACTCTGAAGGGGTGGCCGATAATGCGCAAAGTGCAAATAGTGTTGCTTTTGAGGCTATGGCATTAGCTAAGCAGCAAAATAGTTTATTGGATAATTTTAGCCAATCAATGGAGAGTATGAAAGGCCAAGTAAGCGAGTCAAGTTTACTCGTTAACGATATTCAAAACCAACTGCAGCAGCAAATGCAAACGATTAAAGGCAGCCTCAAGTTTTAATTATGGAGACTATCTTTTGAGGTTAAATTTACAGCCGTGTATGTTGTTTTTAGGCAAAGCCTGTATGCTAGGTGCTGTTTATCTTTCGAGGTTGAATTTACTGCAGACTGTTTGGTTTTTAGGCAAGGCATAGCTTATATAGTGTTCCTCACACATAGGCGATAACGCAGCATAAATGCCAAACATGCGCTGCCCCTAGATAGAACAAATTTTAATCCAAAAAGGTCAATAGACCCTGGTTACTCCTATCCCAAGTGTATTAAATTAGTGATTGATTTTACTTGTTAAAATGATCATATTTTTAATGAAGTGGGTACTACAATTTTTTAAGGATTTATGATGATTGAACAAGGCCAAGTACTCCCTGCAATTACTCTGTCGCAGTTAACCGATGATGGTATGAAAACGCTGACTAACAATGACTTATTTGAAGGTAAAAAAGTCGTGTTATTTGCGGTGCCAGGTGCATTTACACCCACTTGTTCTAATGCCCACTTGCCTGAATTTATAACGTTTGCAGATAAAATTAAAGCAAAGGGCGTTGATGCCATTTATTGTGTATCAGTAAACGACGCATTTGTAATGAAAGCATGGGGAGATTCACAAAATGCAGAAGAAATTTTAATGCTAGGTGATGGCGATGCTAGTTTTACTAAGGCATTAGGGCTTGATAAAGATACGGCTGGTTTTGGTGGGATCCGTTCGATGCGTTACGCTATGATAGTTGAAAATAGCGTCGTAATGGGTTTGTTTGTAGAGCAAGACAAAGAATTTGCTGTTAGCCGTGCAGAAGCTATTCTAGAAAAACTATAAATTTAAATATTTCATGTATTTAAGTGATATAAAACCCCGACTTTAACAATCGGGGTTTTCTTTTTATAATGTTATTTTTTAATTATTTATGGCTTATATTGGCCGCTAATTGTTAAACCAGAAACGCGACTGTATGCGTTAATGCTGATATGCCATTTACCGGCTTGCGGGCTGCTAAATGTACATGTTTCTTCATTACCATCTTCATACGGGCGACAGTCATAACTTGAGGCTGTTGGCTGGCTACCAAATTTAACATGTAAATCAGCATCTCCACTACCGCCTGAGGTTGTTACTGTAAATGTAGACATGTTAGCAGGGACATCTAATGTGTAATGTTTCCATTGACCTGCACTAATATTTACATCACTTACAGAGCCACCACCAGCTTCCGGTTTAGTCGTATCTGCTCCGCCAGCAGCTGCAACGGCGGCGGCCGCATCAACAATACCTGTACCACAGTTAGTACAGCTTGCAGGGAATGAGCGGGTTGTTGATTTTAAAATATTTTCTATTTCATCAGGCGTCGCATTAGGCTTAGCTTGTTTAATAAGTGCAGCAACACCCGCTACATGTGGTGCAGCCATTGATGTGCCTTGCGAATAACTATAGCTGTCGCGTGAAGGGCTTGATGAACCTGTATTGTAGGTAGATAAAACACCTTCTGAGTCGTTTGCAAAACTTTGCGCGCCGCCAGGTGCTGCAACATCAATATTGCTTCCGTAATTAGAGTAATATGCGCGACCACCGCTGCGACCTACAGCAGCAACATTTATTACACCATTACAGTTACCTGGGTTGTAGTTTGCTGAATTATCATTGTCGTTACCTGCGGCAATAACAACCACTGCGCCGTTGCTTCGTGCCGCATTAATTGCGCTTTGAGTCGTAGAGCTACATGACCCGCTGCCACCTAAACTCATGTTAATAACATCGGCAGGGTTAGCGTTTGCTGGCACGCCAGATACATTACCGCCAGCGGCCCAAATAATACCATCAGCAATATCAGAAGTTAAACCACCACATTTACCTAATACACGCACTGGTACTACTTTGGCGTCGTAAGCAACACCTGCAACACCTTCACCATTATTAGTAACTGCGGCAACGGTGCCGGCTACATGAGTACCATGCCAGCTAGAGCTCTTAGCATCATTAGTGCCACATTCATTTGTTGCAACCGCATCACCAGGGTCGCGAGCATCGCTATCACGACCACCACCGTCATTTGCGACCGATAGATTTGAAATCATATCGTAACCTTGTAAAAGGTTTGCGTTTAAATCAGCATGAGGGCGATAACCTGTATCAAGTACTGCCACAACCACACCATTGCCTGTTGCGCTATCCCAAGCGGTAGGTAAATTTAGGCCACCTGCTTGCTCATAATAATGCCATTGATCATCAAAACGCGGATCATTAGGTGTCGAAAACGGCTGTAACATTTGATCAACTTCAATATACTCAACATTACCTGAGCCAACTAGCTCTTGCATAAACTCTTGTGCTTCTTCTGCGTTGAGTTTTTTATCTGCACGTACTACATGGTGGTTACTAAGTGCCATAGCGCGTACATATTTGCCCTTTACTTTCCCATTTTTGGAAGAGAAGCTTTTAACAAAATTTTGTGCTCGCTTATTCATACTTGCAGAATTGGTATTTTCAGATGAAATATTTACCATGTCATTAGTGTTATGTTGATATTTAATAATGAACTGTGTTTCAGCGCTATTTTGGTTTTGTAACTTTGCTGATGTTTCAGCCATTGAAGGCGCAAGCGCTTGAGCAGGATTAGCCATACTTGATGTTGCTGTAAAGATTGTACTTACTGTTAATGCAATAACGCATTTTTTAAAGATTTTAGTTGTTGTCATAATTATCCCTAGTGTTATTAACTTTTACGCAGACTAAACCTGCGAGAAGGGAATTAAAGTAAACGATCTGTTAATTAAGTTAAAATATCATTTCATTATGTACCTGTTTAATTTGGTTATAACGAGAGTTTACAGTGCTTTTATAGTCATTTTGTTGTTTTAATACTCTTTTTAATAGTTTAAAAGTGCTGTTTATTTATACTTTTTTGCTTTTAGTGAGTTAAATACATTTAATTTGTTGTGTAATTACTAATAATCAATTCGATACGTTGGACATGTTTAAATTTGCTATAATCGAAAAAAATTTTTAGTGAGATAAATTAATGGCCCAAGTAGATGTAATAGTAATAGGCGCGGGAGCTGCCGGATTAATGTGTGCGGCACAAGCTGGGTACCGAGGTCGAAGCGTTACTGTACTTGATATGGGTAAAAAACCCGGTCGTAAAATTTTAATAAGTGGTGGTGGGCGTTGTAATTTTACAAATGAAAATGCGAGTCCAGATAACTACTTATGCAGTAATGCACATTTTGTTAAATCATGTTTAAGTCGCTATACTCAGCATGATTTTATTGAGCTGGTGGACAGACATGGTTTGGCTTATCACCACAAAACTCTTGGCCAGCTGTTTTGTGATAATAACGCACAAGACATTGTTGATATTTTACTGACCGAATGTGAATGGGCTGGGGTAAATATCAAGTTACGTAACGAAGTGATCAGCGTATCAAAAACTGATAATGGTTACTGCGTAGTGACCGAGCAAGAAACGCTTTACTGTGAGTCGTTAGTCATTGCATCGGGTGGTTTAACGATGCCTAAACTAGGTGCAACCCCCATTGGCTATAAAGTTGCTGAGCAGTTTGGGTTAAATGTATTGCCAACAATGGCTGCACTTGTGCCATTTACTTTGCATCAGCACGATAAAGATCGCTTTGAAGGGCTTTCGGGAATTAGTATCCCATGTGACGTTTCAAGCGAAGACGGCACTGTATTTAAAGAAAATATTCTTTTTACGCATCGTGGATTATCGGGACCTGCAATACTACAAATCAGCTCATTTTGGCGAGCAGGGCAAGCTGTAACTATAAACTTACTACCTGAAATAGACTTAAGACAGCAACTTGCCAATTGGCGAGAAACGCAAGCCCAAAAGTCGTTAAAAAACAGCCTTGCAACTATTTTACCTAAACGCTTTATAGAAATACTGCACGAAAGCAAAGCAATACCAGATTGTAATATTAATCAGCTTACACATGCTCAAATAGATGAGTTAGTAAATTACATTCACGCTTGGCAAATTAAACCCAATGGCACAGAAGGATATAGAACAGCAGAAGTTACACTCGGTGGTGTAGACACTGGCGAGCTAAGCTCTAAAACGTTTGAAGCTAAAAAAGCTAAAGGCCTATACTTTATAGGCGAAGTAACCGATGTAACGGGTTGGTTGGGGGGCTACAACTTTCAGTATGCGTGGAGCTGTGGTTTCGCAGCAGGGCAGTATTGTTAGCGGTTAAGCCATCATTCTAAAGTTACAAACTTTATTGTCGCTGCACATAAGTGTAAAAATAAAAATGTTGAGGCTAAATAAATAGCCTGCAACATTTGGATGATGTTGCAGGCTATCTATTAATGTTTTCTAAATGAAAGCTAAATGCCGCTGCATTAGGCCCTGAACCACCGCCAGTCATCACAATGTCAGCATTTTTAATACCAAAGAGGTTAATTTCGGTATTTATTTGTTGAATAATTGCTGAATTTATTACTTCACCTTCTTCGACTTGAGAGGCAACACCAATAAAAATACTTGGCTTAAATTGGAATCCCCCTTTTTGACTAGGTACAAGATTAGTTTTTGTCGCGAGTAATTTACCGTCGCGATAGATGTTGCCACTGATTGCACGAGTACTTAAATTGTTTTTAATTTCAACTTCCTGTGGAGATACTGCAGGTGTTGACGATAATTGCAACACATCACCAGAGGTATCTTTGACCATTTCAAAGGATTGACCTTCATAGGCATTCAATTCTGGTGAATAGTTACCATATGAATCACTTGCACAAACTTGAAATTGCAACGAATAATTAAAAGGGTGGTTATCGTTACGGCCACAATTTTGAATAACTCGCCAAGCAACAGCTAGTTCGTCAAAAGTTTCCGCGATGTTTTTTTGGAAAATAACCACTTCACTGTTATTTATATCGCTAGAGCGGTTGATAAAGTTTAATTTAATTATTTCTTGAGACATTTTGTATTTTCTCTTTTTAAGTTCAAGTATTAAGCACTATTGTTATGCAGCCACCAGCACTTCTGATTGCCCGTAATTCATGAGTTGTTTTATATATTCTTCTTTTTTAGGAAGGATTACCATTATAATTCCACACTGCTCTTCCTATCGTTATGTTGAATTATAAGTCCGTTTAGTTTCACGGAAATAAACACTTTATAGAAGGAATTTTTGTGATGGTATTACAGAGTATTACAGCAGGGGAGATCATGAATAGTAAGACTAGTTTGAGTTAAAATTTAGAAACGTTTATTTTTACATTATCCTTAGTATTATAGGGTTTATAAAATTCACAGTGGCTGTGAGGTATTATTATACATATTGTTACGGGTTAATTTTATTGTCGCTGAACATATGTGTACTTTTATACAGAGGTGAACAGCTTAACTTTGTTTGATTAGTATTCAACATATCGAAGTCATAATATAGTCAGTCTAAGTGAAATTAGGTGGATTGTAAGCACATTGAACTTTGTATCTTAGCGTATTTTTGTTGTTATTTTTACCGCCAGTAATGTGATTTTTATTAAACTATCGGTTGTACTGGCGGATTAGATTATTCATTACGTTCTCATTTCATGCCTTGGTATATGCTATAAATCATCTTTGTTCTTTCACGTTTTATCACTTAAAACAAACTATTGCTGGCGCTTATGGCTGCATTATTTAAATGCTTATGTTTATTAAACTAACCTGTACTTTTGCAATTTGCTGTTTGGCTTATCAGGTATTGTCATCTCAATTAGCGCGGCATCTATAGCTGGTTTTAGGTAACGCTCTCTAAAATGCTTTCTGTCTTTTAAATTTAGTTTTACTTGTAATTGCTTTCGATTTAAAGAATCACCCGCTTGGGATAGTACGTTTATTAAGGCTTTAACTTGTGGGGTTTGTTGGGTTTTTGCTGTTGTGGGGTTTTGTTGGGGGGTTGGTTTTTTGTCTGATAATGAATCATTAAATGTTAAAACTGCACATAAAACGTTTTCTAGTATGTATTCTATAAAGGCGCAAGAGTCACCTGTTTCGGTACTGTTACTTATTGCTGTGCGGTATTGTTCTTCACTTGTCGCGACGATGCCCTCTATTGGCATTAGAGCAAATAATGGGTTCCATTGCTTTAGCATTTGAGTTTGCCAAATACACCCAATCCGGCTATTACCATCAACAAAGGGATGTATAAATTTAAGCTCATAGTGAAACACCGAGCTTTTTATAAGAGGATGTTGGTTTGAGCTAGCAAGCCAACTAAACAGCTCTCCCATCATTTGTGGAATATGCAGAGCTTGTGGAGCCATTTGCAATCTTTTACCTTTATCGACATTGCTGGTTCGATAATGACCCGCATTACTTCCTCGCGATAGCATGAGGGTTTTATGCGCACTTAAAAAGTCATTGCAAAGGTTTGTATCCCAATTTTCTAATTGATTATAGGTGTTAGCTATGTCGTTTTTTTCTTGGGCGATTTCAGCCATCAAATGGCCGTCATCACGATGTGGTGTATTTATATGCGGGCTGGTTAAATCACTGCCTTCAATAGCAAGAGTGTTTTGAATCTGATTTTTGACAATGTTTTCGCGGTCTTGATGTATGTCGTTTTTATTATAAAAAACAGACAACTTACCAAGGGCTTCGGCAATATCAGAAATATAGTGAATAATTTTTGCTGTAATCGTAAAGGGAGGTTGAAAATGACTCATGAAATAATAAATTTTAAGCTTTAATTCGATCTATAAGATACGCTAATCAAACTTAAAAGTCAGCGCTATTGGTATAATTTAAAATTATTAATAAAGAGTAAAGCCTTACATCTATCCTATGTTTTTATTAAGTATTTATAAGGTAAATAGCCCTCTTTACAAAGAGGGCTCAAAATGGCGTGTTTTTATGATTGTTAATAACAATACAAAATTACTTTAAAACCAAACACACGATTGCTAACAATAAGTAACTGCATTTATTCTTCAATAAATGCTTCTCCTTCAGTTATCCATTTGGCGGCAGGCTTGCCTTTTAAATGATGATCAAAGTACTGCATCATACGCACTGAAAAGTCGACCTGATTAGGGAATTTTTTCAAGTGGTGCGGTTCACCTTCATATTGTAAAAAGGTGGCGTCTTTGCCTGCGCGGCGTAGTGCTAAATAATACTGTACGCCTTCGTGCCATGGAACAGCATCATCTTTATCACCAAACATAATTAAGATGGGAGTGTTTACTTTATCTGCAAAAAACACCGGTGAGTTTTCAATGTAAAGCTCTGGTGCTTCAAATAAGTTTTTGCCAATACGGCTTTGCCCTGTTTCGTATTGAAATTGACGTGCAAGGCCCGATTTAAGGCGAATACCACTGTAAGCACTGGTCATGTTAGATACAGGAGCCCCTGACACAACGGCTTTAAACATATCAGTTTGGGTGATCATAAAGGCGCTTTGATAACCCGCCCATGAGTGGCCTTGTAAACCTATTTTATTTGGATCAGCAATCCCTAAGTCGATTAGCTTTTGGGTGGCATTAATCATGGTTTGTGTTGATGATTTGCCTGGGTGGCCTATTTCAAAACGAATATCAGGTAAAAATATTGCATAACCGTTTGATGTGAACATAGGGAAGTTAGGGCGATGGTTTAATTCCATTTTTGGAAAATCAAACATGCGCTGGCTCATATAACGGTAAAAGTACACAACAACAGGGACTTTATCACCTTTTTTATAGCCTGCTGGTTTTATAAGCACGCCTTGCAAGTCTTCGCCATCAAAGCCTTTGTAGCTTATTAGTTCTGGCTTTTCACCCCAAGCAAAATCATTAATTTGTGGGTTTAATGTCGTTACTTTTTTTGGTGCACTAAAACTAAAGTCAGTGTGATAGAAATCAGGAAATTGACTGTAAGTTTGCGAGGTAAACACGTACTTGTCGGCATTTTTAGCTTTTTTGACCAGCTCAAAGCGTTTTTGTCCACTCAGTACTTTGGTGATCGTATTTGTAGTTAAGTCGAGTTTTGCAACTTCGCTTTGCTTAGTCTGTAGGTTTATAGCAGATAAAAGCAGGGTGTCTGCTTTTTTAAAGCCAATTTGGTCTTTATCAAGCTTAACAACGCGATATTGCGTATTACTTTGTTTTCCATCGGTTAAACGGGTTGCTTGCTTAGTTTGTACGTCAAATGCCCAGATATCGTATTTGCTGTAAGCAAGTACTTGGCTGCTGTCTTGCATCCAGCCGGCAAAGCCATAGCCTGGCTGAGTTGAAGGGTAGTCATGTTTATCGTCAGCAAAGGTGGCCTGAATTGCTTTAGTCAGTGAGGCTACTTGATTGTTCTTTAAATCTTTAAGCTGTATTTGGCTATTGCTAAAGTAAGCGGCAAACTCACCATTAGGTGCAAGGCTTGGCCTAAATGGGTAGTCATTAATAATAGCTGTTTGCTTGCCTGTATTTATATTTACAGCAAAGTAGTCTGCAAAAAAACCGCCGTACATTATTTTTTCTAGGTAGGGGATGTTAGATGAGCCAAGTAAAGACACATCTCGCTCAGAGTTTAGTGCAACCTCAGGCATATTAGTGGTACTTAGCTGTACCGCTTTTTGTGAATTAACGTGGTACACCGCGCTGTAATGGCGAGTTTTATTAACTTCGTCCCATTGTTGCTCTTCGCGCGGCTTTATTTGTGCATCGTTGTTATGCCATACATTTAAACCTTTGTGTTCACGTATGGTATCAAAATCGTAAAGTGATGCTTCGTCAGTGTATTCTCTTGCTTTTACTTTCGCTGCGAGTTTTGGATGATTCTCAAAATATAAGCGTTCGCCGTTTTCAGACCATGTTAGCGTGGCTGTTTTACCTATTGTCCAATCTTTATTTGGCGAGCTTATTGTTGAAAGAAGTTCGTTTTTCCATAGCTGTAAACTGTAGTTGCGGCGGCGTGTATCGTCATTGACGTAATTTCCTACAGTAAACGCAACACTCGTATTTGTTGGATGCCAAGCTATTTTACTGGCTACTACGCCAGGCTCATCTATTAAGGTTGTGCTTTGAAAGTTATTTAAGTTTATAAGCGCTATTTGATTATTATTGCCATCACTGTAACTTTGGCTAACCAGTAATTGATCGTTAGTCGCGCTAATATCATAGCTAAATACGTTTTCTATTGTGTGGCTGCGTTTATCGGCTAAATTTATAATAACGAGTGAGTAAGTTTTATCTTTTTTATCTGGTGAAATTGCGCTCTCGTCTTTAATGTCGCCAGTGCTTTCACTTTTTTCTTTTTCGTCATCTTCTTTATCAGCGGCTTTATTTAAACGATAAGCAAGCCAAGCACCGTCGTCTGACAGTTTATAATCTTTAACATCAGCAAAGCTTTGTTGTTCGCCTGATAGTGTGTTTACGAGTACGACATTATTTTTTAGTGTGTCTTTTTTCTTGCTGGTTTCTTTTTCAAGCAAAGTAGGTACTTGCGTAAATGCGACCCAATTTGCAGCTTTATTTATAACGGGTTTAGTACCTCGCTCAACTTCGCCAATTAAACTATTACTGCTCAGTGAGTAAACTTGGCCAGTGGCATTACCACGATAAGGCGTTGCACTGAGTGACAAAATACTCCCATCTTCAGATAGCTGAGTACTTTTAGCTGATTTAAAATTAAATATATCTTTAAATTGCAATGCGTCTTTGGCGTTTATAGCTGTGCTCGTTAAGCTAATAATAAGCGCAGAACTTAATAAGGTGAGCTTTGTTTTCATTATAGGTTCTCATTTTTTAACATTTATTTAGTGTAACGAGTTTGATTAATATTTCGAGTAGATCAGATAAATAGCAAGCAGGGACGATGAGTAACATGCGGATACAAAAAAACGACCAAAAGGTCGCTTTTTGTATCTGCTAATTATAAATTTAATTTGGCAAAGAGTCGTAGTTAAAGCCAGATTTTTTGTAACTCTGGCCATTGCTTTTCAAATTGAGTGCTTGGTTTTGCTTTAAAGTCGCTGCGTACAAATTGGTTCATTTTACCTTCAACATAAGCAAGTAAAAAATTTGCAAGTGTCAGTTCATCGCTTTGAAAATTTCTACCTTCGCGTAGTTTTCGCTCACGTAATACTTGCTTAAACTGGGTTTCGAGTTTTTCAAAAAAGCTCTGCACTCGTTCGCGTAAGCGCTCTTGCTCACCTTGCAAGGCATCGCCCGTTAAAATACGGGTTATGCCTGGGTTTTTTTCAGCGAATGTTAAAAGTAATAACAAAATATTATAAATGCGAGTTTGGCTTTCTTTTTCATTTTCTAAAATAAGGTTTATGCGCGATAAAAGAGTGTCTTCAATAAACTCTATCAGGCCTTCAAACATACGTGCTTTGCTAGGAAAATGACGGTACAGCGCGGCTTCCGATACGCCTACTTCAGCGGCTAACTTAGCTGTGGTGATACGTTGTCCTAGGCTGGTTTCTAACATTTGTGCGAGTGCTTGCAGTATTTGCTCTTTGCGATTGCTTTTTTTTGTCGCAGGCATGAACATTCCTTTTTTTAGTTATTTCTTAGTGGCACAGTTAAGGACCCTAGTCATTTTTTGTTCAAATGAATGGCTTATGTTAATGTTTTATTCAGTTTGTTTCCAGCCTTTTTATAGGTGTTTAGCGAGTTGCTCGATCACTTTGCGGGCAATTTCTACTTTACTGCTTTGCGCTAATTCTAACTGCTCATTATGCCAATAAAGCGTTAGCGCATTTTGATCAGAATTAAACCCCAAGCCACTTTGCGATACATCGTTAGCACAAATCATGTCGAGATTTTTGTTTTTGAGTTTGCCTTTAGCGTAGTTTTCTACATTTTGTGTTTCAGCGGCAAAGCCGACCGTGTAAGGGCGATTTTGAGTAAGGCCTGCAACTGCTGCAATCACATCAGGGTTTTTTACTAAGGTGAGGGTAAGTTCGTCACCTTGTTTTTTCATTTTTTGAGTCGCAGCATTCGCAGCCCGGTAATCGGCAACGGCAGCGCAGCCAATAAATGCATCTGATTGTGGAGCGTAAGTAAGTGACTCTGCGAGTAGTTGCTCAGCGCTTTGTATATTAATTAAGTTTACGCCAGTTGGCGGCTTAATATTAACGGGGCCTGAAATTAAATTCACTTTTGCGCCAAGCAATAAAGCGGCTTGTGCGAGTGCATAGCCCATTTTTCCTGAGCTGTGATTTGATATAAAACGAACCGGATCAAGTGGCTCACGTGTTGGCCCTGCTGTTATGGTAATTGTTTTACCCAAAAGTAACTGTGGTTGCTCTTTCGCAATGCATAACTCAACAAGTTCATGAGGTTCTAGCATGCGACCAGCGCCTACATCACCACAGGCTTGTTCTCCTTTACCTGGGCCCCAAATAAGTATGTTACGTGCTTTTAACGTTGCTAAATTAGCTTGCGTTGCAGGGTGTGCATACATTTGTTGGTTCATAGCTGGCGCAACGGCTACTTTAGCTGGTGTAGCTAGCAGTAACGTTGTTAATAAGTCATCGGCAATACCGGTCGCCATTTTAGCAATAATGTTACAGGTTGCGGGTGCGACTAAAATTAGATCAGCCCATTTTGCAAACTCTATATGGCCCATTGCCGCTTCAGCAGAGGGGTCGAGCAATGAGTCTGATACTATTTCACCACTTACCGCTTGCATTGTTAAGGGGGTTATAAAGTGCTTGGCCGATTCGGTCATTACCACTTTAACTTCACAACCATGGTCTTTTAATCGTCTAACTAATTCGGCGCATTTATAAGCTGCAATACCGCCGGTAATACCCAGTACAATTTTTTTATTGGTTAAATCAATCATGGTTGTCTATAAGCCTTATTTAATATTGTGGCTAAAATAACAAATCTTTACCTGTACAGCTAAGTTTTTAATTTGAAATTATCAGGCTAATTTAAAAATTTGCATTACAGTTAAAAGACACTTTTGCTCAGCAAGGATGAATAATGCAATTAACATCGCTACCAAATTCACTTCGCCCACGTGAAAAGCTCATTGCTAAAGGAGCCAAAGCATTAACAGATGCAGAGTTGCTGGCTATTTTTTTACGCACTGGCTTACCTGGTATGAACGTAATCGAGTTGGCTCAGCATTTACTTAATGAAAATAAAACACTGCATAACTTGTTTAATGCCAGTATTGAGGAGTTTTGTTCTCAAAAGGGGTTAGGGACCGCAAAGTATGTGCAGCTACAAGCAGTTCTTGAATTAAGCCAGCGATATATGCAGGAACGTTGCCAGCGAGACGCTGTGTTTAATTCGCCAAACTCGGTTTACGACTATCTCACTCTTCAAATGCGTGGCTTGCAACAAGAAGTGTTTATGGTGTTATACCTCGACAGCCAAAATAGATTAGTGAAAGATGAAATTCTTTTTTACGGTACGATTAATTCAGCCAGTGTTTATCCGCGAGAGGTGGTAAAGGCGGCGCTTAAAAACAATGCTGCGGCAGTTATTTTTGCACATAATCACCCAAGTGGTATTGCAGAACCTAGCCAAGCTGACAAACTTATAACCAATAAATTACAACAAGCACTGCAATTGGTAGACATAAGTGTGCTTGATCACATCATTGTGGGTGGGGAAACCTGTGTTTCTTTTGCTGAGCGAGGCCTTATTTAGCTTTGTTAGGCACAGAAGTGTGTTAAAAATGAGCTGTTTAACGAGTTTTAGCAAATTAGTTTAATTTAAATGCAGTTTTTACTTTCCCTAAGGGCATTCGATCTTTATAATTAGCCGCTATCAAATTTACATATATGAGCTGATTGGATAGATCAGTGTTTGATCTTTGCCTGTAAAAGCTGTATAAAGAGCGCCCTTCGATTTATCTCTAGGGCGAAAATACACGGCCTTAGATTAAATTAAGCTCGAGCGAAGTTATTGGAGATATATAGACATGTCTAAAGTATGTCAAGTTACAGGTAAGCGTCCAGCGGTTGGTAATCACCGTTCACACGCGAGAAACGCGACTAGACGTCGTTTCCTACCTAACCTACAAACACACCGTTTTTGGGTTGAAAGTGAAAAACGTTTTGTAACATTACGCACTACTACTAAAGGTATGCGTATTATCGATAAAAAAGGCATCGACACGGTTCTTACAGAAATCCGTGCTCGCGGCGTTAAAGTTTAAGGATCTGAATCATGCGCGATAAAATCCGTTTAGTTTCAACTGCCGGTACTGGTTTTTTCTACACTACTGACAAAAACAAACGTAACATGCCTGAGAAGATGGAAATCAAAAAGTTTGATCCAAAGATTCGTAAACATGTTCTTTTTAAAGAAGCTAAAATTAAGTAATTTTAGTTCTTTTAGAATTTAAAAACCCAGCCTAGGCTGGGTTTTTTATTGTTTAAATTATGATTATACCAATTTTATTAAAAACATGATCATTCTAGCGTATTAAACAACTCACTAACGACGTTAAAAATTATTTATATAGAACAACTATGTATCATAATTTTAGCCTTGTTATTGCACTATTTTCTTATCGCTATAATAGATCACTAATTTAATGCAATTGGTATAATATAAAAAAGCCTCGTTGGCATAACCAACAAGGCTTTTAAATCAATTAATGAAAACATTATTAGATTTTTGTGAACGCATCTTGTAATGGTGGCACAACTTGCTTTTTACGACTCAGTACACCATCTAACCATACTTTATCATTTTCTGGTTTTACACCATAAGCTTGCTCAACTAAGTTTGCATCGTCAGATACAATTAGCATTTCTGAGCCTTCTTTCATGATATCGGTAAGCAGTAAAAATACAGAATGGCGATTGCCCTCTTGCTTTAGCTTAGCAATATCAGCAGCAAGATCTGCTTTAATATCATCAAAAACAGCAAGGTCGATTACTTCTAGCTGGCCAATGCCGACTAAATTACCGTTCATGTTGAAATCTTTAAAGTCACGCATCACTAAGTCACGCGCTGGTGTGTTTTCTACAGCAGACTTAACGCGAAACATATCCATGCCAAGCTCTTTAAAATCCTCAATGCCTGCAATTTTTGCTAGGGCTTCAACGCATTTAATGTCGGCTGTGGTACATGTTGGCGATTTAAATATTACGGTGTCGCTTAAAATAGCGCATAGCATAATACCAGCGATGTCTTTTGGGATTTCTACACTGTAAAAGTCGTACATCATTTTAATAATGGTGTTTGAACAACCAACAGGGCGGATCCAGCATTCAAGCGGAGTCGATGATGTTAAGTCACCTAGCTTATGGTGATCTACCACGCCAACAACGCGAGCTTGGTCGATATCATCGGGTGCTTGTGTTTTTTCTGTGTGATCCACAATGTAAACATCTTCACCAGCGTAGCTTAATTTTAGCTCTGGTGCTTCGAAACCAAATTTATCAAGGATAAACTGCGTTTCTGGTGAAATTTCACCAAGACGTGTTGGAATTGCTGGCTCATCGATTTGGTTTTTTAAATACGCGAGTGCAATTGCACCACAAATAGAATCTGAATCTGGGATTTTATGGCCCACTACATACATAGACATTGACGGAACTCCTATAAATTTGCCGATATTCTAACAAAGTATGTAGGGTTTAACATATAGACAGTGCAATTAAGTTTTAGTTACACTTTAAATTCTTGAATTAATTGGGTGTGTAAATATGCGACTGGGCCGCAAAGGTTGGAACAACGTTATTATATTTTCGATGTTGATTATGATCTTCTTTTTAAATGGCTGGCATAAACAACTTTTTAGCAATATCGATGCGCCATCAATGCAGCCGTTATTGCCAGTGCAGAGTTTTGTTTTGACCCTTAAGTTTGTCGATCAAAAAATTGAACGAATTGGCACTAGTTGGCGTACAACTGCGTTACAAAATGACGTATCTCTTCGTTGGCTGCCGTCTGAACAGCAGCTTGGTGAGCTTATCAACCGTTGGCAAAGTATTGAGCTTATAAATATTAATGAGTCGGTTGTGTTTAGTCCTAGAGCGCCTTTATATGTCGCTACATTTGAGTTAGCAGGGGAGAGTTTGCCATGGATTTATTTGTTGTATAAAGATAATGCGCATTATTACTTACTTGAAAAAAGTAGCCAACGAGTACTTAAGCTTGATTTAGCGACTGCGAAGCAGTTATTTCCTAGTTTTGATTTTTCACAAAGTGAGTCTAATTAATGCCTGAGTTACCAGAGGTAGAAGTGAGCCGAATGGGGATCACTCCCCATATACAGAACCAAGTTGTTACTAAGGTGAACATTTACAATGCCAGTATGCGTTGGCCAGTGCCTGATGATGTTTATCAACTAGAAGGCTTAACCGTAACAAGCATTGAACGACGAGCTAAATACTTACTGTTACATTGCCAACTTGGTAGTACTATTTTGCATTTGGGAATGTCGGGTAATTTACGTGTAGTAGATAAAGCTGAACCATTAAAAAAGCACGACCATGTTGAGTTTATTTTTGGTAATGGTAAGGCGCTGCGTTTAAACGATCCTCGTCGTTTTGGTTGCTGCTTATGGCAAGAGCTAGGAGAGGTACACAAGCTGCTTTCTAAGCTTGGTCCTGAGCCGCTTACTGATGATTTTTTTGCTAAACGCGTGTACGAACAATCGCGCAATAAAAAAGTGCCCGTAAAGCAGTTTATTATGGATAACGCTGTGGTTGTTGGAGTCGGTAATATTTACGCGAATGAATCACTCTTTAAAGCCGGTATTCATCCCAAACGAGAGGCTGGCAAAGTATCACTAAAGCATTATCAGGCACTTATCCCTATTATAAAAGACACGCTTGCTGCGGCCATAAAACAAGGTGGAACAACGCTTAAAGATTTTGCACAAAGCGATGGAAAGCCAGGTTACTTTGCTCAAGAGTTATTAGTTTATGGACGCAAAGGAAAACGGTGCATGACGTGTGAAAACGAATTAGAAGAAATTAGATTGGGGCAGCGCAGTACTATTTTTTGCTCAAACTGCCAAAAGTAGATTACTTGAATTTAAAATATACGGTCAATTTAATTCGATTGACCGTATATTTTAAAGTTCGAACGGTGCAACACCTACTGCTTTGATTTTATAGCCTGTTTGGGCTATCTCTCCTGACCATGATTCAGTGCTTATTATTCCTGTGACCACAATTGCGTCGTATAGGCTTTCAATAGGGACACCGCCTTTAATTGTTACATGCACTATTTGATTAGGTGGTGGCGGCGGAACGTGTATGCAAGCGCCAAAGTACGGTACCAGTAAAAACTCGGTAATGACTTCGCTGTCACCCTCAAGCGGCACAACAAAGCCAGGTAAGCTAACCGATTGTCCATTTAGCTCTTTTACAATAGGGGCATCTAAATCGGGCTGCACCCAGTTTTGCTCACTACCGTCGTGATTAGCTTGAGTTTGTGTGTCTATTTGTACATGATTTTTAGGAATTAAGTCTTCCCAAAAAATCTCTTTTGGTGGGTTTGCGTTGCTTATAAAGCTGCTTATTAGTAAGCACACTAGCGCGCTGTAATAAAATGTTGTTTTGAAAAAAGTCATAAACTACCTAATAATTATGTTTTTATACTCATGCCATCGCTGAGCGAATAAAAGTAAGCGCGTGTAGCGGGTATTAAGCCAATAATAAAGCCAGCAATCATAATAACGCCGATAAGTGTAAGTTCATAGCTAGAAAGCATGGCTATGTTAACGCTAATGCCAGCGTGGCTTTGCAAATAAGAGCCGCCTGTAAATAGCGCTAAGTAATATAATGCACAGCCCACTATGCAACCAAGTAATGTTGTAAATAATGATTCGATACTAATGAGCGTAAATAACTGCCATGGGCGAGCACCTACTGAGCGTAATATGGCAAGCTCACGTCGACGCTGACTTAAGTTGGCAAGCAGCGAGGTTAGCATACCAAGTAAGCTTACCAACACAATTACGGCTGAAAACAACATCAGTACGTTTTCTACAATGGCGAGCATTTGCCATAATTCTTTAAGTGTGACCGTTGGCATAATGCCAAGCAGTGCTTCTTTTTTATATTGATTTATATTGCGCCTAATTTGCAATGTGTATAAAGGCGATTTAAATCCCATTAAAAACGCAGTAATTTGCTTTGGATGGCCAATTAGGCTGTTATGTTCGTCATGGTCATCGCCAGAATTGTTGCCGTGAATTAAATCGATAGCTGCAAGCGGTATATGTAGCGTTTTATCAACGGGTGTTCCTGTGGGATTTAAAATTCCTACTACTTTAAACGGATTATCGTCGTGGTGATGAAAGCTTGTGTTGCCCATGCCGTGAGATATAGCAATAGAGTCGTTAAGTTTATACCCTAATGCAGTTGCGACATCACTGCCGAGTACCACCTCGTTAATGGCATTAAAAGTGTGACCCTTGTTAAAGCTTAAGCTTTGCTTTTTTGCAAAACGATAATGGCTAAAGTAATCAAGTGTTGTACCCAGTACAGCTTGGCCTTTGTGACTGTCGCCTAGGCTTATAGGTATGCTCCATTTTACACCACGCTGGCTTGTTATATATTCATAGCTTTGCCAACTTACGTTATTGTTGGTGTGGCCAATTCTAAAGACAGAGGAAAGCAGTAATTGTATATCGCCAGTGCGTGCGCCGACAATTAAATCAGTGCCCGAAATTGTATTACTAAAACTACTTTTGGCATCAATGCGTATGCGCTCAACGCTAAGCAGTAACATGACACTAACGGCGATTGTAAAGAGCGTTAAAAGCACACTGGTACGACGATTTAATAGGCTTTTGTAAGCAAGTTTAGCAAGGATCATAGCTGCTCCTGCAAGCTGATAAGATCAACTGAGCGGTCGAATAACGGTTTTAAACTTTCATCATGGCTTACAAACATCAAAGTACTGTTTGAGTATTTGGCTTGTTCAAACAGTAATTTAATAAAGCTTTCACGGTTTTGGGTATCGAGTGCAGATGTAGGCTCGTCCGCTATTATTAGTTCTGGGCTGCCAATAAAAGCGCGGGCAGCGGCAACACGCTGCTGTTGACCTGTGCTTAGCTCTGCAACATTTTTATTATATTGTTGCTCGCTTAAGCCAAGTGCGTTTAGTAAGCGCTTGGCTTCTTTGGTTAAAGTAGTGGAGTGTTTTAATGCTTGGCGCTGACGTATTTTAGAAAATTGACACCCTAAAACCACGTTTTCGAGGGGTGTTAAATAAGGCAGTAAATTAAAGTTTTGAAAAATAGTGCCAATATGATCCGCTCTAAATGCATCTCGCTTGGTGTTACTTTGCGTATTTAAATTTTGACTTAATATTACAACATCGCCGCTGGTGGCGGTATTTATTCCCCCAAGTAATGCAAGCAGCGTTGATTTACCAGAGCCACTAGGGCCATGTAAAAAAACATGTTGGCCTTTCTTTATAATTAATTCGCTGATGCTAAGCGTGGGGGCGTTATCATTTTTATGCCATTTAAAAGTGACGTTTTTTAGGTTGATCATTATTTGGTTACCAACCCCAATAATTTAGAGCTTTACGCATTTTTAGCTGTCTTAAAACATTTAGCGGTTTGGGTTTTAGTTTCTCGTTACTTTGTAACAGCTCATTAGCTGCATTCAATACGCGTTGGCTAGATTGACCATCGGTATATGGATGAAGCTCTTGGCAATAGCTTTTAATATTTTGCATTAAATCACTAGGTTTAGTAAGTGCATGTTCAATAGCGGCTTCTACTTCATCAGCGTCGGTAATATCGAGTAAATGAGGAAGTGGTTTCTGATTACAAAACGTGACTACCGGTTTACGTAGTAGTAAAAACATTAAAAGAACTGACGATGTATCGCACAGCATAACATCAGCAGCTTGCAGTAACGGCAACACATTATCGGTTTCAATAAATGTTAGGTTTTCGTTACTCAGTGCTTTGTATTTATTAACCCATTCGGCAGGCATTTTAGGATGAAACTGCATCAAAATACGCCACCTACCTTGTTCACTAAAATGTTTTATTTGCCCATATAATTTAGGAGCAAGTGATAGCTTTCGTGAGAAAGTAGAACATATAAGTAAAGTAGGGCGAGAGTCGTCACTTACATAAGGATTATTTGAGGTATCGTTAAAAAGTGGATCGAGTGTTGGCCAGCCAGTTTCAGTTACTTTAAAGAAACCATGTTGCTTAGCCAGCTCTTTAAATTGGGTTGTTGTATTTGGTCCTTGCGTACAATATAAATCGTAACAACCGCGAATATTAAAATGGTCTTCTTTCCCTTTTCGATTTAATTTTCCTGAATTGAATCCGTGAAATACAGCCACTTTTCTACCCGGAATAAAATTAGGAATTACATTTCCAGGGACGAAAACTGCATCTGGTTGCCATTGTTTTATGTGCTCGATAGAAGTAAGCCTTAACTCGTCAGGAGTCAAAAAATTTGGATTGACATCTTTGCCTTCTAAAAACCAGCTTACCTGACCACCATGCGCTAATATTTGCTGCTGTAATGGCCTCAAAATAGCGTATGAATAGTTTTGAGAAATATACATTAGGTATTTTTTATTTTTTGTGGCGGTTAGGTAGTTCAAGGTATCTCCTTAGGCTAGTTAGCATACTAAGTTTACCCTATTATTACAGCTATATAAATATTCACCGTTTTTTGTTTTCAGTGCAAGATTGAGCTTTTTCATGGGGTGGATTATTATACCGCCCATATAACCCCAAACCATACTTTGCTCTTTGAGCATCCCTAACCCCGGAGATAGCATGACTAGCTATAAAGTTTTAGACGTAAACGATGATTTACCCATTCGTACCAAAGGTGAAGTACACAGCGGTAAGGTTCGTTCAGTTTATTGGTTAACTGATGAAGATAGCGCGCGATTAATTAAAGAAAAAGGCTATAAAGTACCTGCGGGGACTGAATTAGCTATTATGGTTATTTCCGATAGAATTTCTGCATTTGATTGTATTTGGCAGGGCGAAAATGGCTTAAACGGTGTGCCAGGTAAAGGTATTGCATTAAATACGGTGGCATCGCATTGGTTTAAGTTATTTGATAAAGCAGGCCTTGCGGGTAACCATATTGTTGATATTCCGCATCCTTATGTATGGATTGTGCGTAAAGCGAGTACTGTTAAAGTTGAAGCTATTGCACGTCAATATATTACCGGTAGCATGTGGCGCGATTACGCAAAAGGCGTTCGTAACTTTTGCGGTATTGATTTACCTGAGGGCTTAAAAGCAAATCAAAAGCTCGATAATGTACTCATTACACCATCAACTAAAGGTATTATTGAAGGTGTTGCCGATATTCCAGCTGTTGATGATGTAAATATTACCCGAGCTAATATCACTAATAACTTAGACGTATTTAATTTTAAATCTGCAGATGATGTAACCAAATACGAAAAGTTATTAGTTGAAGGCTTTAAATTAATTAGCGATGAACTTGCAAAGCTTGCGCAAATTTTTGTTGATACAAAATTTGAGTTTGGTTATGTAGAGGATTTAAACGGCACGCAGCAACTTATTTATATTGATGAAGTAGGTACTCCCGATTCATCGCGTATTTGGGATGAAGCGTCTTACCGTGAAGGTAAAATTGTCGAAAATTCTAAAGAGGGCTTTCGTCAGTTGCTTATTAATAATGTGCCTGAAAGCGACGTATTATTAAATAAAGATCGCATGGGCGAGCGTGAACAACTGGCTAAAGACTACATTTTACCGGAATCAGTAATGCTTGAAGTGTCAAACACCTACGTAGGTATTGCAAGTAAGATTGTTGGTGAAGAGATTGTTATTCCTGAAGATCCTCGTAAAGAAGTGATTGCTATTTTAGATAACGATTACGGACTGATTGTTAAAAAGTAATCCTAAAGAATTAAGTAGACCAGTGGCTAAGTCTTTATTTTTAGTTACTGGGCTATAGTTCTTGCAATTAGTCCCTGTCTCAAATTAACTTAACCTAATATTAATCGTTGGGTGTTGTTATGTTTAAACGGGTATTACAGCGTTGTGTGAAAAATTACTGTTTTTTAATTACCTGTTTTCTTTTTAGTCACTCAGCTCTGGCTGAAAATATTGAGTTAGTCGTTAAAGATCAATATGGTCAACAATTAGCAGATGCGGTAGTTGAATTAGAACAAATAAATAAGCCGTATTCGCTAGCCCCTCGTAGCGTTGCTATTATGGATCAGGTTCATAAGCAGTTTTTACCTGAGCTATTAATTGTACAAAAAGGGCAGCGAGTGAATTTTCCTAATAGTGATAACATTCGTCATCATGTGTATTCTTTTTCACAAGCTAAACCATTTCAACTAAAGTTATATTCAGGGCAACCAAAAGATCCAATTACTTTTGAGCAACAAGGTGTTGTTGTTTTGGGATGTAACATTCATGATTCTATGGTTGGCTATATTTACGTAGCAAGCAGTGAACGTGTTTATAAAACAGATAAACAAGGCCGCATTGAGTTACCTTTAAATGATTTTCCTCTGCAAATTAGTGTATGGCACCCTTTGCAAACTGAGTCGTTGGAGAGTAAAAAAATCATAACAATTAATGATAAAAGTGATTTAGTAGTAACAATAAATACTTCATCACCATCACCACGTAATACGTTTGGCAGTAAATTTAAGGCTGGTAATGACTAATAGTTTAAAAAATCGTATAACCATACTTTGTGTTGGCTTAGTGTTATTAACTACTATGGTCAGTTTGTTTAGTTTTTGGTGGTCTACAAGTAAATTTCAAGAAGAGAAAGTTAATCAAGATATTAGCGTAGCGCAAAACGTTTATAAGCAATATTTAAAATCAAAAGAAAGCTTACTATTAACAGCAGCCAAGGTACTTACCTCTGACTTTGGCTTTAAGCAAGCAGTTGCTACGCGTGATGCAGGAACTATAAGCAGTGTGTTATTCAATCATAGCCAGCGTATAGATGCTGAGCTTATGATGTTGATTGATTTGTCAGGGACGCTAATTTCAGCTAACACCAGTGAAGATCATTTTGCCCACGATTTACGACCATTGATGAAAGAGTTATTAAATGCTCCTGAGCAATCTAGTTTTGTTGTATTAAACAAAGAACTTTATCAAGTTATTTTACTACCAGTAAAAGCGCCTCGTACAGTGGCTTATAGTTTGGTTGGCTTTAAAATTGACGATAGTGTTGCCAGCGAACTTAAAAACTTAACCGGCATGGATGTGAGCTTCATAGGAAGTGCGGATGATTTGGTTATTAGCTCGTTAGTTAAGCGCCCTGAACAATTTGAGCCTGTTAATTATTTTAATACACTCACTACGTCACGCTTTTTTAGTGAATATTTAGTGTATCGCAATCGCGATATAAACCTACCTTCATTGCACAGCCACCCGATTATTATATTGCTTAGCGCTGATTTAACGCAAAGCTATAGCGATTTTGAAAAGCTATTTTTGACCTTAATGGTATTGGCTATTTTGACCTTATTTGTGGGCGTAGTTACCAGTAGTTTACTGGCTAATAATTTAACTACTCCCTTGACTCAATTAGCAGCCATTGCAAGGCAATTTGCATTAGGTAATTACAGCTTTGAATTTAAAGGTAAAAAGCAAAGTTCAGAAATAACGACTTTAGTTGAAGCATTCAACAGCATGGGTAACGATATTCATGAGCGTGAACAGCAAATAAATTTTCAGGCAAAGCATGACTCACTTACTGGGTTTTATAATCGTTCGGCGATGCTAGAAGTACTTTGTGAACAACTCGAACCCTCAACTGAGTACACCTTAGTTGGTATCGATATAAAAGGTTTGCGTCATATCAATGACAAATTAGGGCCACGTATTGGTGATGACTGCCTAAAAGCGGTTGCGTGCCGTATCGGTGAATTTTCGGATGAACTTGGCGGTTTTCATGCGCGTATTGGTGGGGATGAATTTTTAACTGTGTTTCCAATGGCTGCGGCAAAAGAGCTTAAAAGTGGTATTGCAGGGTTAATGGCGCAACTGCAAGCATGTTACACAATTCAAAAATTAAAAATTAATCTGCGCTTTAGTGCCGGTATTGTCCAGTATCCTACGCAAGGTATTGCGAGTGATGATCTAATGCGCCGTGTATTGATTGCCGTTGATAGCGCAGCAAATGAGCATGAAAGTATTCATTATTATCAAGTAGGCGAGGATGAAGCACATTTAGATCGTTTAATTATGCTTGATGAATTAAAACAAGCGATTAGTGACAATGATGGTCAATTATTTATGACCTATCAGCCTAAACTACACATGAAAACGCAAAAAATAGATAAAGTTGAGTCGCTTATTCGTTGGCAACGAAAAGATGGTAGCTGGGTTAATCCTGAGCTATTTATTGATTTAGCTGAACAATCAGGCCTCATTGTAGAGTTAACCGCATGGGTTGTGAATACAGTTGTTGCACAGGTTGCTAATTGGCAATCAAAGGGCATTGATTTACAAGCAGCTATTAATGTATCAGCGCAAGATATTGCATTTCCGGGGTTTCATAGCGCATTGGTGGATACACTTAAAGAATACAAAGTGGCCCCAGGGTTGATCACTATTGAGCTTACGGAGCGAGATATGATCGAAAATGAAGAAAAAGGCATTAAAGCACTCGAAGATTTGAAAATGATTGGCGTTAAAATATCATTAGATGATTACGGTGTAGGACAAACATCGCTCGGGCGCTTAAAAATGCTGCCTATCGATGAATTAAAACTAGATAAGTGCTTTATTTTAAAATTAGATGAGTCACAAAAAGATCAATTTATAGTGCAGTCTTCCATCACTTTGGGGCACCAGCTAGGTTTCTCTGTTGTTGCTGAAGGTGTTGAAACATTGGACTCGTTAAATTTATTAAAAAATATGAAATGCGACCATGCACAAGGATATTACTTAAGCAGACCTTTAAAAGCAGAGCTATTAGAAGAATGGCTGCATGAGTATTATGCAAAAAATTAAATGCTTTATAGTCTTTTGTTTATTACTAACAAGCGTACCTAGTATCGCCAGTAGCGGAAAATTATTAGCCACCCCAGGCGTTTCTCAAATAGAGGGGAGTGCAGGTGGCGGTATTGTTCCGTGGGCGCAACTTGCTGGGTATGCCAGTGATGATGAGTTTTCGATAAATGGTTTTTGTAGTCGCGCAGATATAACTGACTACACGCTTGATGTATGTGGTGCGCAGCTTAATGTATTTAACCGCGTTGAATTTAGCTATGCATTACAGCAGTTTGATGTTCCTGCACTTAGCAAAAAAATAGAGCAATCAATAACGGGAGTTAAAGTTCGTTTATATGGTGATATTGTTTACAGTCCTTTGCCGCAATTAAGTTTAGGAATTACACACAAGTCATTAAACGATGGAGCCGTTGCTAAGTTAATCGGCGCAAAAGAGACTAGCGGAACAGATGTTTACTTAGCAGCAAGCAAGCTGCATTTAGGTGCGGTTGCAGGTTACAACTGGTTTTGGAACGTCACAACACGTTATAGCAAAGCAAACGAATTAGGCTTGTTAGGTTATGGCAGTGCCAATACTAATAATGGTTCAAAAATACTGTTTGAGGGCAGTACCGCGATATTTTTTAGCCGTGAAGTGGCGGTGGGTATAGAGTATCGGCAAAAATCAGATAATCTCAACTTAGGTGAGCAAGATTGGAAAGATGTATTTGTTGCGTGGATGCCGAATAAAAGTGTGAGTGTCACTACTGCATATTTAAATTTAGGGCGGATTGCTGGTGCAAATGATCAAACAGGCTGGTATGTGTCGGTAACAGGGTATTGGTAATGAAAAACCTTTTTGTATTTTTATTATGTATAACGTTACTAGCCGGCTGTACTAATACACCTAAATTATCGCTCTATGAGCAGGTAGGTGGTAAAGCCGGCATAGAAAAGCTAATTGATAGCTTTATTAATCAAATAGGTAATGATGAGCAGGTATTTCATTATTTTGAACACGCTAATATTACGCATTTTCGCCAAGGCTTTATAACCCACATGTGCATGTTGCTCGAAGGCCCTTGTAAATATAATGGCGATTCAATGGTCGCGATTCATACGGGTATGCATATATCAGAAAAAGACTTTAACCACGTGGTTGATTTACTTATTAATGCAATGAATAAACAAAAAATAAATCATAAAATACAAAATAAAATTCTTTTTAAAATGGCACCGCTGCGTGGCGAAGTTATTCGCATTTAAATACTTTATAAAAGAACATATAAAGTGATTACCAGAGTTCAAGTCATTTACCTTCCAGAGCAAGTAAAGACGCGCTAGCATTAGCAACTGTCTCGGGTGTGATTTCTGTAATAATATCTGCATCATGCAGACTTGTACCGTTAGCCACTAAAGATATTTTATTTTCATATTTAGGTTCTACAATGCTCCACGGTGACGTACCAAGCCCTACAACCGCTACGAACGCGGTTTTTGTTGCCGCCGCTATGTGCATTGCTCCCGAGTCAATAGTGATTAATAAATTAGCATTTGCGATTATATCAACCAATTCGGTAAGGGAGGTTAGTCCTGTGAGATCTTGATGATCAATTTGCTGTTGGTATAAATCTTTTGATATTTTATTATTCTCAGTTGTCTCTTGATTATCTCCGACAAGTATAAAATGACAGGGTGTTATTTCATTCAAATATGCTAAAGATTTAAGTGCCTGAGATGATGGGTAATGCCTTTGTTTTTTGATCACACCACCGTAATAAACTACCACTACAGGTTTGCTTGTTGTCTCTATTAACTCGCTCTTTTGGCTAAATAAGTACGGAGGTGGAGAAGCCGAAAAAGGATTGTTGTGAGGTTCATTCACTAATCGACAGTATCTATTTATATAATGGTGATTATTATTTAGTTTGTAGCTATGGCTAAGTAGCCAAGAGCGTCCATTCTTTTTATAACCTATTTTGTATTTAATTTTAGCTAAAGAGCATAATAGCGCCTCAGAGAATCCACTTCTCATAATTACAGCCATTTGGACATTATTATTACGAATTTTTTTAGCTAAAGAAAACACAGAAGACAGCTTTTTTTTGTTACAGCGCTGATCTATCATTATGGTTAAATTTAAGCGGTCATCGCGCTCAAAAATAGCTGCAAGAAGCGGTTTGACCAATAAGATTATTTGATTACCAGGATAAAGTTCTCTGAGCAATGCTATTGCCGCTATGCTGTTAATTGCATCACCAATATACTTTGGTTGAATAATTAAAATAGAGCCGGTTATTTTTTTATTTATTAGTTGCTTCATAGCACATTATATTGGTATTAACTTATTTATAATAATAACTTAAATATATAAAACTGAGAATCGCCTAGTTTGTGAATTTTTTATTTTGCACTATTAAAAGTGATCTAAATCATCAGCAGTTGGATAAAGCATGAAAAACATCATTACTTGCCAGCAATTACATGAACAACTCAGTAACCCTGCATTAGTGATATTTAATGCAGGTATGTTACGCCCAAGTGTTATAGGTACTTACTCACCAAAGGCTATGTTACCTAACGCTAAACGTTTTGATATAAAAAATAAATTGGCTGACAGATCAAGTCCCTTACCAAACACAGTATGTAGTGAGCAGCAGTTTACCCAAGTAATGCAAAGCGAAGGTGTAAATAACAACTCATTTATTGCTATATATGAAGATGCTGGTTTATTTAGCGCAGCAAGAGCATGGTGGATGCTTAAATCTATGGGTCATCATAATGTTAAAGTACTAAGTGGTGGCCTTAAAAAGTGGTTAGAGTACGGCTACGCTGTGCAGCAAGGTTACAGTAACGCATTGAGTGCAGGTGATTTTATCGCTCACTATCACTCAAAGTATTTTATTAATAAGCAGCTGGTTGTTAGCGCGATAAATAAGCCAAATACGCTTTTGCTTGATGCGCGTGGGCTCACGCGTTTTACTGGTGAAAAAGGCGAGCCTCGTTTAGGTATGCGCAGTGGGCATATACCTAACAGCCGCTCATTACCTTTTGCTGATTTACTTAATGAAGGTGAAGCAAAACCACTTTCTGAAATTAAAGCTATATTTAATAACGTAGTAGGTGATGCACAGCAGTTACAATTTAGTTGTGGCTCTGGAGTTACAGCCTGTATTTTAGCATTATTTGCTGATGAATGCGGTTATAGTAACCTAAGTGTTTATGATGGCTCGTGGAGTGAGTGGGGCGCAAATACTGCGTTACCCATTGCTACAGGTAGAGTTTAGATATTTTAATAAATTGTAGACGTAGAGCTTTTGTAGTTTAAGTTATTACGAGCTTTGCTAGGAGGTTGTAGACGTAGATCTTGCTCACGTTAAAAGCTTGGCGTTTTTATTTTTGAAAGCCATACGGGCAATTTTTGCAACCGTTTTTACAACACGATCCTCGCTTTAAAAAAAACCACTTACTAAATACCATATAGCCATTTTGCATGGTGTAATCAAGCCCTTCAATTAGATTGCTGCTCCCTCTAAATTGTTTTGCAAAGTCTATTTGGATTTTAATGGGTTGTGTATAAACATCCTCTAAAAAAGCATTTATTTTACTTAGCGTGCACTTGCGGCATAAACAACTTGTTGCTGTGGTGTCTAGCGGTAAAATAGCAGGCAGCTCGTTGCACCAACACGCCGATATATTATCCACATTACATGTTAGAGCGGTATTGCATTGAGTGCAGTTAAGTTGAGTCATTATAATTCTTTTTAGTAACAGTGAGCCAAGAATAACAAATATTATGAATACACAAAAAGCATTAGCTGAATTTATTACGTTTGGTGAACAAAGGGATGAAGCTATATCGGTTATTGTTTCAGGTTCTGCTGATAGCAATAAAACCCATTATACTCTCTCAACCGAGGTTTTAATTGATGTACTTAAACGCTGTTTAAGTAACGAAATAGACTTGGATGACTTGGAGCTTTGGGCAAACGTAATTGAATCGCGAGATGATATTGATTGCTCAGAGCATGACGGTGTTATTTATGCGCTCAGCAACAGTGAACAAATGGGAGTGCTTAATCATGAAAAACTGGCTCAAATATTGAAGCTAATAGCTAAATGAAGCAAGCTGCATGTTTGCAGATAAATTTAACATCAAGCCCAGGATTGTAGACGTAGGGCTTGCTCACGTTAAAAGCTCGCAGGTAGGAAATTACTTCGTGCTTATGTAACATATTTTAAAAGCGAGGTATAAACCTCACTTACAATAAAAAACACCATACTCAAATTGAATATGGTGTTTCTTTTCAAGTAACTTAAAACTTTATTACTTATGATATCCCAAGCACGTTTCTACTTCGTTTTTAGAACCTAAAATAACAGCTACGCGCTGGTGGATTGCATCAGGTTGAATATCCATAATACGTTCAGACCCTGTTGATGCGATACCGCCAGCTTGCTCTACAAGCATGGCCATTGGGTTTGCTTCGTAAAGTAGGCGTAATTTATTTGGTTTTTTAGGATCTTTTGTGTCGGTAGGATAAGTAAATAAACCACCGCGACTCAGTACGCGATGAACATCGCCTACCATCGCTGCAATCCAGCGCATATTAAAGTTTTTAGCGCGAGGGCCAGTATCGCCTGCTAGTAAATCATTGATGTAGTTTTGCATAGCTGGTTGCCAATGACGTTGATTCGATGCATTAATTGCAAATTCGTTTGTATCTGCAGGGATAGTGGCAAAATCTTCAGTGAGTAAAAAGCTGCCTTGTGTTTTATCAAGGGTAAACATGCGGGTGCCTTTGCCTGTGGTAAGCGCAAGCATCGTTGATGGCCCGTAAAGTACGTAACCTGCAGCAACTTGCTTATGACCTGGCTGCATAAAAATGCTTTCATCAGCAGCGTCAGAGCCTTCAGGCGCTTCCATAATAGAAAATATAGTACCCACAAGTGAGTTAATATCGGTATTTGACGAGCCATCCAGTGGGTCAAATGCCACGATAAATTTAGCATCTGGATTACCTGCTACCGTGTAGTCTTCTTCTTCTGAGGCGATTGCTTTAACCGTGCCTGATTCCAGTAAAATATCTTTTAACAGCTGGTTAGATAATACATCGAGCTTTTTTTGGGTTTCGCCTTGAATATTTTCATCAAGGGTTGAGCCTAATACGCCAGATAGTTCGCCTTGACCAACGCGAAACGAAATTTCTTTACATGCTGCTAAAATTGTTCGAATTAACGATAAAAGTTCTCTTGAACAACCATCTTCAAGTAATACTGGAGGGAGTCTACGCATTCTATTTTCCTGATAACGTGTTAAAACCAATCATAATGTGAGAGAGATTAGCTTAGAGCGCTGAAATTCGTCTTAAATACCTGTATTGTTTGAATACCACCTTATAATGGTGGCACCTAATCGTACTTAAAACGCCAATAACAAAGATAAGATTATGAAAAAAATATCACAACTAAGTTACATATTCTTGACCGTGTTGCTCTGTATCATAACCCAAGCGCACGCAGCAATTAAGTCAATTGATGAATTTACTACGCAAATGAATCACTTTCCGGGTTATTACTCATTTTTTTATGATACCCAAAATGGAAAAGTATATTTAAAAGTAGATAAGTTTGAACAACAATTTTTATTACAGCAAAGTTTGCCATATGGTATTGGCTCTAATGACATAGGCCTTGACCGGGGTCAGCTTGGTAATACCCACCTTGTGCAATTTGAGCGTTTTGGTGACAAAGTGATGCTACGTGCTGTAAACACTTACTATCGTGCTAATACGAGTAATAAGGCTGAGCAGCAAAGCATTAAAGAAGCGTTTGCATCAAGCATACTCGCAGGTTTTAAAGTGGTCGCCGAAGATAAAGCCATAGCGCTTATTGATTACACGCCTTACTTATTGAGTGATGTACATGGTGTAAGCCGCACGCTTGCTGCGCGTAAGCAAGGCAGTTTTAGCCTTGATGAGACACGCAGCGCAGTAGATATGAATCGCTCAAAGGCGTTTGTAAAAAATACTGAGCTTGAGGCGGTACTTACTTTTAAAGGCACAAAACCAGGTGAATTTGTTCGCCAAGTAAGTGCCGACCCATATGCGCTTACTGTGCATATGCATCATTCACTTGTTCAATTACCAGATGATAACTACACACCTCGAAAGTTTAATCCACAATCAGGCTTTTGGAGTATCGAACACAAAGATTACGCCGCGCCACTGGGTGAGTCACTGTATGTGCGCTATATACCACGCCATCGTTTAGCTAAAAAAGATTCAAGTCTGCCTATTAGTGAGCCAGTTGAACCTATTGTTTATTATCTTGATCCAGGCGTGCCCGAACCGGTTAAAAGTGCGTTACTTGAAGGCGCAAAGTGGTGGAACGATGCCTTTAGCGGCGCCGGATATAAGAACGCATTTATAGTAAAAGTGTTGCCAAGTAATGCCGATCCTATGGATATTCGTTACAACGTTATTCAATGGGTACACCGTGCAACGCGTGGTTGGTCATACGGTAGTTCGGTAATCGATCCGCGTACTGGCGAAATAATTAAAGGCCATGTAACACTTGGATCCCTGCGTGTTCGCCAAGATATTTTAATAGCCGAAGCACTTGCTGCACCTTATTTGAAAGGCAATGAAGTTGCTAAAAATTTACAAGCAATGGCGCTTGATCGTATTCGTCAATTAAGCGCCCATGAAATTGGTCATACACTAGGTATTTCTCATAATTTTGCGGCATCAATCGGCGATAGAGCCTCTGTAATGGATTACCCACATCCGTTACTTAGTTTTAATGAACAAGGTAAGCTTGATGTAACACGTGGCTATGCAACAGGCATGGGCGTGTGGGATAGCCAAGTAATTAAATATGGTTATAGCGATTTTACTAACCAAGATGAAAGCGCAGAACTCGCTGCTATTTTAAAAGAAAATAAAGCCAAAGGCCTTGAGTTTATATCAGACAATGATGCACGAGCTAAAGGTGGTGCGCATCCAACAGCCCATTTATGGGATAATGGTACTAACCCTTCACAGGAACTTTTACGCGTACTCGACGTACGTAAAAAAGCGCTTTCGCAGTTTGGTATTAATAATATTAAAACGGGCGACTCACTATCGCAATTAGAGGAAAAACTAGTTCCGCTTTATCTGTTTCACCGTTTTCAGGTTGAAGCTGTGGTTAAACTTATCGCAGGTGTTGATTATGAATACGAAACACGCGGTGATTCACCCGTAAAAGGCGCGCAAGTGGTTGATAAAAAAGTGCAGCAAGAAGCGGTAAACGCTATTTTTGCAACGCTTAAACCCAGTAACTTGTTACTTCCTGAATCTGTGTTATCGCTCATTCCCCCAAAAGCGTATGGCGAGTCTAAGTCTCGCGAAAGCATAGTCGGGCGCACGGGGTTAACACTTGATGCAATGGCGTTGCCAGAGGTGGCTGTACAGCATAGTTTGTCACTTTTGTTAAACGCACAACGCTTAAATCGTCTAGCGCAACAACAAGCACGCAATAATGAATTTTATAGTTTAGATGAATTATTAAAAGCGCTTTATAGCCAAGTGTTCAATGTATCGTCGCCTAACACTATGGTAGGTAAAATCACCCAGCGCGTACAATTTTTAACAGCAAAAACTATGGCTGATTTAGTTGCAAGTGATAGTGTCAGCCCAGAGGTGCAAGCACAATTGCGTTATTATTTAGTTGAGCTTAGTGAAGACTTTAACCAAAATTCAATGCTAAGCCATACAAGTAGTGGCGAGAGTGCGTTTAAACAATATTTAGCTGAGCAAATAAATCAGTTTTTAATTAAAGGTCAGTGGCCAAGCAATTTTAAAGTATTGCCAATACCACCAGGCTCACCAATTTAGTACTTATTTTTAGTAAGCGATTAAAGTAAAACACCGAGTGTATTTATGCTCGGTGTTTTATTATGTGCTTATAGCCGATAGCGTACTTTTACTTGCATAAAGTTGGTTTTTTGTTAACCTACCCGCCTTCGATTTTAGTCTTTTTGAGGTGTTTATGGCGTTTCTATCTCGTTCGATATTGGCGTTGTCCATAGCATTTTCAAGCAGCAGCGTATTCGCTCAAAAGCAGTGTGACGTAGAACTCAGACACGGTTTAATTATTACCGATGATGTAATTCGTATTGTTGATAAAGGCCAAACCCGCGTGCAAATTAATAACAATAACCAATTATTTATTCGTGGTTATTGGGTTGATTTGAGTGACGACGAAAGCAAAGTACTTGAGCAATTTAGTAATGGCATTCGCCAGACAGTACCTGAACTAGTAAACCTAGCCACCGATGGCGTTAACTTAGGGCTAAGTGCCATTGAGCACATTGTTGAAGGCATGTCAGATAAAGAGCCTGAGGTACTTAAAACCCAACTGCAATATGTAGAACGTGCATTAATGGATAAGTTTAAGCGCGGCGACGATTTCTTTTTTATAGCGCCACAATCGCTTTCTCAAATTGATGATTTTTTTACTAAAGAGATCAGCCAAAAAATTCACTCTGCAGTGCATGGCTCTCTCGGTGCTATTTTAATGTCGTTGGGGGATGCGTTTAAATCGCGTGAAGGTAATATAGAAGATCGCATTAACGATATGGGCCAACGCATGGATATCATTACCAAAGAGATTGATAAGTCGTTACAAAAAAAAGCCCATCAACTTGAACTTAAAGCATCTGAATACTGCGAATGTTTAAATGCATTGGATGTCACCGAATCGCGTCTGCAAGCAATTGTGCCAGGTATGGCAGATTTTGATTTAGTACAGATAAAATCTTAAACACGGTTTTTATAGCTTAATCTCTTCGGCTGTTAGCAACCGATACTCACCGCTTGCTAGGTTTTCATCTAATTTAATCCCCGCAATCTGCTCGCGATGTAATTCAACGACTTTATTATCTACCGCGTAAAGCATGCGCTTAACTTGATGATATTTACCTTCACTTATTGACAAACGCAGCCCGTAATTTGCGAGTCGTTCAGCTATAGCTGGACGGGTTAGATCTTTTTCGTTATGCAGCATGACACCTGTTTGTAGTTGCTTAAGCGCTTCATCGGTAATAGGTTCTTGGGTTTCTACCAAGTAAGTTTTAAATTTATTACTTTTAGGTGAGGTGATTTTATGTGACCACTCGCCATCGTTAGTAATAATAACCAAACCTGTGGTGTCTATATCTAAACGACCGGCTACGTGAAAATCGCTCATATTTGGCTCATCAAGTAAGTCAAAAACAGTTTTGTGTAGCTCGTCACTATTAGCGCATACATAACCGACAGGTTTGTTGAGCATAATGTAACGCTTACCTAAAAAGACTAAAGGCTCGCCTTGATGTAATACTTCATCTTGCTCAGCAAGTTGAAAATTATGTGATGTAATTACTTCGCCATTAACGCTTACTTCTTTTCGCTTTATGCTCGCGCGGGCTTGCGTGCGTGGCATTTCTGCTAAGTGGCTAATAAATTTATCTAAGCGGCAAGGGAATTTCATTTTAGTTCACATTTTTAGTCGGCTACAATGGGCGCGATTATAGCCGATAGTGAAATGCCATGACAGAGCACAGCACACTAATTTTAAACCATTACCAAGCAAAAGTTATATCCGGTGAGCTTATCTTTGATGCAGCCCAACAAAACGCGGTAATGGCATTAAATAGCTTAAGTGAGCAGTTACAAACACCGTTAAAGTGGTGGCAAAAAGTACCCACAATAAAAGGTGTTTATTTATATGGGCCAGTAGGGCGTGGTAAATCTATGTTGATGGATTTATTTTATAAAAACCTACCTATTGAGCAAAAGCAGCGGCTGCATTTTCATCATTTTATAGCGCAAGTGCATGCCCAGCTTTCGCAGCTGCAAGGACAAGCAAATCCACTCACACTGATTGCTAAGCATTGGGCTAACAATATTCGTGTACTGTGTTTTGATGAGTTTTTTGTGAGCGACATTGGCGATGCCATGATCATGGCTAGGTTATTTAATGCGTTGTTTGAACAAGGTGTGGTGCTGGTGGCTACATCTAACGCAAAGCCTGAGCAGCTTTATTACAACGGCCTGCAACGGGTACGATTTTTACCTACTATTGATTTAATTAATAGTCATTGCCATATCATTAATGTAGCGGGGGATGATGATCATCGTTTTAGATACGGTAAAAATAGTCGACATTATTTTATTAATTTACCAAATAACGATTTTAAAAATGAGTTTTTAACGTCTTTCTCTACAGTAATTCATAATAATACAATTAGCGTGCATGGCCGCGAATTACCATATTTATTAAAAGCCGATAGCGCCTTGATGATTGATTTTATGGCGCTATGTTCAGGCCCGCGCAGTGCTAACGATTATATGTTTTTAGCAACGCAATTTGATGTGTTATATGTATCGAACGTGCCACAAATGGGTATTAAAGCGACAGGTAAAGTGATAGTGCACGGTATAGAAGATAGCTATCAACGTGAAAAGCAAACGCTCGACGAGCACACCTTTGACGACGAAGCGCGGCGCTTTATTGCATTAGTGGATGAGTTTTATGATTGTAATAAGTTGTTAGTGATCAATGCCCAAACTGATATTGAGCATTTATATAAAGGCAAAAAATTGAGTTTTGAATATGCACGGACACAGTCGCGCATAGTAGAAATGCAAAATTGGTGAGTATAAATAATGGATTTTAGGCATTAGGCTAAAGTGTAAATATAAAATTTAGACCTTACCTTGTTTTCATAAGACCTTTATTGTCTATACCCATTCGGGTTATTTGACTGCCAACGCCATGTATCTTGCATCATTTCATCAATACCGCGCAGAGCTTCCCAGCCTAGTTCGTTAAGTGCTTTTTCTGGTGCTGCATAACATGCAGCAATGTCGCCAGCACGACGTGGGGAAACCTGATACGGCACAGCTTGATCGCTAGCTTTAATAAATGCATTTACCATTTGCAACACAGAATACCCATTACCAGTTCCTAAGTTATAGACTAGCGCACCAGTGCTCGAGGCAATTTTATCAAGCGCTTTTAAATGGCCAATTGCTAAATCTACTACATGAATATAGTCGCGCACACCAGTGCCATCAACGGTACCGTAGTCATCACCAAATACAGCAAGTTGCTTTAATTTACCTACAGCAACTTGTGCAATAAATGGTAAAAGGTTGTTTGGGATACCATTAGGGTCTTCACCAATTAAGCCTGATTTATGCGCGCCAACGGGGTTGAAGTAACGTAAAATAGCAAACGCAAAACGCTCATCTGATTTGGCGATATCTTGTAGCATCATTTCAACCATAAGTTTAGATGTGCCGTAAGGGTTAGTAGTACCGCCTACGGGGAAGTCTTCTCTAATTGGTAAGCTAGCAGGATCGCCGTAAACAGTCGCTGATGAGCTAAACACTAACCTAAATACCTCAGCGTCACGCATTGCATCAACAAGTGTTAATGTCCCTTGTACATTGTTTTGATAGTACTCTACGGGTTTGGCAACTGATTCACCCACCGCTTTTAAACCCGCAAAATGTATAACACTATCAATTTTGTGCTTAGCAAACACTGAATCTAAAAAAGATTTGTCGAGAATGTCGCCTTGGTAAAAATCGGCTTCCTTACCTGTGATTTTTTTTACACGAGCAAGAGACTCCTGTGATGAATTACTTAAATTATCAATAACAACAACTTTGTTACCTTGCTGTAAAAGTTCTAAAACAGTGTGTGAGCCAATATAGCCTGCGCCACCGGTTACTAAAATAGTCATGAAAGCTCCGTGGGTACCTTTTATCAATTGTGTCAATTTCACCATAAATCGTGTTGTTTTTCATGTTTTATCTGTAATTTTATTAGGGCGTGTTGACTTTTGTGGATTGGAATTTGTTCAATCTAGGGGCTATTTAATCGCGGCGCGAGGTTTGTAACCTAGTGGGCTAAGTAAAAACCGAGCAACAAAGAGTCAATCGCCCCTAGAAAAAACCCAAAGGGCAGCGCATGCTTGGCATTTATGCTGCGTTATCGCCTATTTATGGGGAACAACCACACTACATAGGCTCTGCCTTGCCTAAATACCAAACAGTCTGCTGCAAAATCAATCACGAAAGGTCAACACGCCCTAGCTTAAATACGGTCTTTCTTGAATGCTGGTAAATTAAACAACCTTGATTACATTTAGTACGTTTTAAATAACACGTCAATGTGGGGAATTAAGTTATAGTTAATAAACAAGTGCTAAAATAAACGCAGTAAAAGCTAATGCTGGGTTTACTCCAATACACACTTTTGTGATTGGTATATCTTTTTTGGAGAAAGTCATGAATTTAGTTAAAAAAATTGCAATGTTGATGTGTGTAGCATTACCTGTATTTGCTCATGCAGGCGAGTCTGTTGTTAAATGGCATGACTTTAATGACTATCGCGATGTGCGCTCATCAAACCAAGCGAAAGGTTCGTATCACAAGCATATTATTAAAAGTTTTGAAGCACACATGACTAAATTGGCAGAGCAATTGCCAAATGAGTATAAATTAAATGTAGAATTTACTGATTTAGATTTAGCAGGTGATGTTCGTTACGGTGGTATGGATGAAATTCGTATAGTGAAACCTATCTATTTTCCGCGCATTAAACTCAACTATTCGTTAACGAACAAAGATGGCAGTGTAGTCAACAAAGGCAATGACGTAGAGCTTAAAGATATGGGTTTTATGGATAAGATAAAAATGGGTCGAGATGAGTCATTTTATTATGAAAAACGCTTATTAACAGAGTGGTTTGGCGAACAAATCCTAGTAAATTTAAATTAAAACAAATAAACGCTGAGTTATGATATCTCGGCGTTTATTTGTTTTAGGCGCGAGTTTACTTCGCGCTTTTGTTGTGTTGCTTTTAGCTGCTTTACTTAAAAGTAGCTAAAAGTGTCAATAATTGCTGTAACTTAATAACGGTAGCTTTAAGCTTTTCTTCACTAAAACCATCGGTTGATAAGCTTTCTACATCAGCGGCTACGTCAAGCACGTAAGGTTTAAATCGTTTAGCTTCAAAGTTAAAGCCAGCATCTTGTGCGAATAAGGCTTTAAACTTGCCATGACCTTGTTGCTGTAGTTCGTCAAGTTTTTTGTCGGCATCAAGTGCTTGACGATAAACAATTTTTAAGTTTGTATTGAGTTGTTCAATAATTGAATCCATGGTTTTCCTAAAGCTTTGTACTGCATGGCCGATATAATACTTGGATTACATTTAAAAGTCAGGTGGATTGTTTATATGAATATATCAGGTGGAAATTTACCAGTAATGTCTGGTGCTGGCGAAGGTGCTGAAGTTTTAAGTGCTGCGCTCGCAAAAAGGCAGCAAAAGGTTGATGGCTCTGCAGCACTTGCGCTTATTGAAGGTGCCGCACAACCATCCAGTGCGCAAACACCTGCTAAATCGGTGACAGCCACACTGGGTAATAACGTAAATGTATACGTTTAAATAAGCTTAAGATCGATAGGTGTTTTGCTTTTTTGACCCCCTATTTCTCTCACTAGTTTAGGCACTAAAAATCCAGGCAGGGCTTTTAATAGCTCTGCCATTATTTCAATTGCTTGCGCTTCGTTAATATCAAAGTGGCTGGCTCCTTCAACTTTATCTAGCAAATACAAATAATACGGTAATACATCTGCATCAAATAATGCTTCGCTCAAGTTTATTTGTGCATCAACCGTATCATTCACATCTTTTAAAATTACCGCTTGGTTTAACAGCGTTACATTCGCGTGTTTAAGCTTTTGCATGGCTGCTTTAAAGTCGTCGTCTATTTCGTTTGCGTGATTAATGTGGTTAATAAAAATAATTTTTAAGGGTGACTTTGTTAGTCGCTCACACAATTCATTGGTAATACGCGCAGGAATAACAACAGGTAAACGGCTATGAATTCGCATGCGTTTAATTTGCGGTAGTTGTTCAAGCTCATCTAAAAACCAACTAATAGCATCATCTTTGGCCATTAACGGATCGCCGCCACTTAAAATCACTTCGTTAATATCAGTATCTGATTTTATATAATTAAGCGTCTCAAGCAGGCTTTTTTTATTAAGCTGATTTTCTTGATACGGAAAATGCCTTCTAAAGCAGTAGCGGCAATTTACCGCACAACCCGTTTTAAACATCACTAAAACACGCGATTTATATTTGTGTAAAAGGCCTGGTTGGTCGTTATCTTGCTCAAGCAGTGGATCTTTATTAAAACCAGATTTAGTCAAGAATTCTTGATGGCGTGGCATGACTTGCAATAAAAGAGGATCGTTTGGATCGCCTTTGCGCATTTTTTTTATAAAAGGGATAGGCACACGCACTGCAAATAAACTACGGGCTTTTAGGTCGTTTTCATGGACTTGGCTCGATAAACCGACCATTTCAAGCAAGGTTTTTGGGCAGGTAACTACATTTGCTAATTCTTTTTGCCAGTTTTTATGCAAATTTGCTTCATTTCTTTGTATCATTGGCACGTAGATTACTCGAAAAAATATAAATAGAGGAAACGATGGCGAATTATAGCACCAACGAGTTCAAGGGCGGCCTAAAAATTATGATGGACGGCGAGCCTTGCAGTATTTTAGAAAATGAAATGGTAAAACCTGGTAAAGGCCAAGCGTTTAACCGTGTTCGTATCCGTAAGCTTATCTCTGGTAAGGTGCTTGAAAAAACCTTTAAATCGGGTGAATCAGTTGAAGGTGCTGATGTAATGGATACAGATTTAGCGTATCTATACACAGACGGCGAATTTTGGCACTTCATGAACAACGAAACATTTGAGCAAATTGCTGCTGACGAAAAAGCACTAGGCGATGCTGTTAAATGGTTAGTTGAAAATGATGTATGTACAATTACATTATGGAACGGCAGCCCAATTGCTGTTACTCCACCTAACTTTGTTGAGCTTGAGATCACTGAAACAGACCCTGGCCTTAAAGGTGATACAGCGGGCACTGGTGGTAAACCAGCAACGCTTAGCACAGGCGCTGTAGTACGAGTTCCATTATTCGTACAAATCGGCGAAGTAATTAAAGTAGACACTCGTAACGGTGAATACGTAAGCCGCGTTAAGTAACACTTAACTCAGCTTGATAAATCCCAGCTTGCGCTGGGATTTTTTTTGGAGAAAATATGTCAGTAGATCTTTGGGCTCCTAGCGCAAGTATTGAAACACTAAAGCAACGCGCAGCGATATTACGTCGCATTCGTGAATTTTTTTATGCACGTGATGTTTTAGAAGTAGAAACGCCGAGCTTAAGCGCTGCCAGTGTAACCGATGTACACTTAGCGAGTTTTAATACCACATTTGTAGGCCCAGGCCACGCAGGTGGGCTTCTTCTGTTTTTACAAACATCTCCAGAGTTTGCCATGAAACGCTTATTAGCAGCCGGCTCAGGCGCTATTTTTCAGCTTTGTAAAGCATTTAGAAATGAAGAAGCGGGTAGCCATCACAATCCTGAATTTACTATGCTTGAATGGTATCGCCCAGGTTTTGACGAATTTGCACTAATGGATGAAATGGATGAGCTGATGCAGCTTGTTTTAGGTGTTGACCCTGCAACGCGCCTTACTTATCAGCAAGCGTTTGAACAAGCACTTGGGCTTGACCCGCTAACAGCGAGCATAGAGCAATTAAAGCAACTAGCATGTGAGCTAGGATTTGCTGATATAGCCCAAAATGAAACGCATAAAGATACCTTACTGCAATTATTATTTTGTATGAAAGTAGAGCCCACAATAGGGCAAGATAAGCCATGTTTTGTGTATCACTTTCCAGCTTCTCAAGCAGCACTTGCACAAATTTGCGAACACGATGCACGCGTAGCAGGGCGCTTTGAGCTTTATTATAAAAATATGGAATTAGCGAATGGCTTTAACGAACTCACCAATGCCAGCGAGCAAGCTAAACGTTTTAATGAAGATAACGCATACCGCGCTGAAAACGGTTTAAAACAAGTGCCAATGGATACGCGTTTAATTAAAGCGCTGGAGCATGGATTACCACAGTGTGCAGGCGTTGCGCTGGGAATTGATAGGCTTGTAATGCTCGCAACCAACAAAAAGAAAATTAAAGACGTCATTGCATTTGATGTGCAAAGAGCGTGATGATTGACCTGTAGGCGCACAGCTTGCTGGCGCGTTCAAGCAAAGCTTTAAGCTCTTTTTATTTGGTTAGTTTAAAGTAATTAGAAGCTTTGCTTCTCACGTGAGCAAGCTCTACGTCTACAACACATTTTATTATTACTTATGTTTAATATGTAAAGAGCGTGATGCTTGGCCTGTAGGCGCACAGCTTGCTGGCGCGTTAAAGCAAAGCTTTAAGCTCTTTTTATTTGATTAGTAATTAGAAGCTTCGCTTCTCACGTGCGCAAGCTCTACGTCTACAACACATTTTATTGTTACTTATTTGATATGCAAAGAGCGTGATGCTTAGCCTGTAGGCGCACAGCTTGCTGGCGCGTTAAAGCAAAGCTTTAAGCTCTTTTTATTTGGTTAGTTTAAAGTAATTAGAAGCTTTGCTTCTCACGTGAGCAAGCTCTACGTCTACAACACATTTTATTATTACTTACGTTTGATATGTAAAGTGTGATGCTTGGCCTGTAGGCGCACAGCTTGCTGGCGCGTTAAAGCAAAGCTTTAAGCTCTTTTTGTTTTGTTAGTTTAAAGCAATTAGAAGCTTTGCTTCTCACCTGAGCAAGCTCTACGTCTACCGTAAATTTTTACTTCTCATAAAAAACACCGCGTTTAATTTAAACGCGGTGTTTTTATTTGCTTGCTGGAAGCTTTCATTTGAAAGCCAACTGTTATGCCTTACAGATTAAGTGTAAACGTGACACCCGCTACACGAGGCTCACCTAATTGTGTATAGGTATGCGTTGTGTAACCATCTTGTGGATCATTACCAAACTCAAAGCCACGTGTAGGGACCGTTTCGTCAAACACATTACGAGCCCATGCGCGTACTGCCCACATGTCTGCTTCGTAGCCAAAACTTAAATTAACTAAGTTGCTGTTTGGTGCTTGTGAGTTGTGGCTATCTGAGAAGTAGTAATCGTCCTTACCTTCAACACCAATCATGCCGTACAGTTCATTAGTAAAGTTATAACGAGCGGTAAACGCATATTGGTATTTAGGTGATTGTGCTTGTTCACGGCCATCTTGGTTTAAACCAGATTTAGTTACAAAACCGTCTATTTCTGTATTTAAGTAACCAGCACTACCGGTTAAAAATAAATTGTCTATTAGTTGGTAGTTTCCTTCGATTTCTAAGCCATAGTTACTGCCAGAGCTTGCGTTATCGACATAACCGGTGAATTGCTGACCTTCTACTTGCCATGCTTTTAACTGAATATCGTCGCGGTGCATATAAAATGCAGCTAAGCGCAACGTAAATTTGTCATCAAGCGATGAACCTTTAACACCAAATTCGCCGCTCCATAAGTATTCAGGGTCAAAACTAGTGTGTTGCTGGAAAAAATCAGCGCTTAGGTTTAAGCCTTCATCTTTAGCTTTAGCAAGCGCTTCAGAGTTAATACCACCGGCTTTGTAACCACGGGTAATGCTGGTGTAGATCATAGTGCGATCAATTACTTGATATTCTAGCGCAATTTTACCGCCAACCATTATGTCGTCAGTTTCTTGTATAAAGCCATTACTATCGGTGTAGTCACCTTGGTATTGCTCTACACGTAAACCTGTAATAAGTGTTGTTTTAGGGCCAATTGGAGTCGCTACTTGGCCATATACTGCAACATTATTTGTTTCGTAAGTTGAAGAAAACGGGCTTGCTAACCATGTATATTTACGCGCTAAATCAACATCACGATTTTGATAATAAACACCCGCAACCCAGTTACCAGTTTTAGAATTAAATTGTAAATCTATTGATTGATCATCGCGATCGCGGCTATAAAGGTCAGTTGAGCTGTATCCATCTGGGTGCAAGCCTGCAGCACATAATAGTGGCTTATTTGCATCGTTACATACCCAGTCTTCATCAAAGCTGTAAAGTAACTCGGTATCAATAGCCGATAGGTTGAGGTTTACATCAAAAGCGTCAAAACCTGTGTAGGTGTTAGCAAGGCCAATAGCGTAGCTTTGTTGATTATCCTGACCTGGTTCATCGGCAACACTATTACGGCTGTTATTAAGCGTAAACGCATCGTAACCGTTGTTTATATCAATATAGTGAAGGTTTAGCTCAGTATTTAAATGCTTTGTAAGCTGACTGTTTAATTTAAAGCGGGCTACTTGTTCGTCTTGATTTTGTGTTTCGTCGTTTAAATATAGGTTATCAACGTAACCGTCTGACTTTCTGCGAAAGTAGCTAACGCGAGCGCTTGTATCATCTGTTAAGCCAGTGCTTGCTGCAAGGCCTGCTTCACGTGTGTTGTAGGTGCCAGCCCCTAGTTGTAATTTTAAGCTTGGATCGGCTGTAGCTTTAGCTGATCCCATTTGGATCATACCGGCCATACCGTCGGCACCAAAGCGTGTACCTTGTGGTCCACGATAAATCTCTACTTGGTCAATATCAAATAACAATGAGCTGCCACCAAGGCCAGAATAGTTAATACCATCAATAACTAAGCCTACAGATGGATTAATAGGATCTACAAATTGTGAGCGAAGTCCCACGCCACGAATTTGAATATAACGACCGCGCGACGCACCAGACGCAAAGTTTACATTGGCGGTACTGCCTAACATTTCGTCTAAGTAACTTGCACCACGTTGGTTAATTTCATCTTCGCTAAATAAGCTCGCACTCGCGCTTAAAGTTTGAATGCTTTCGCGTTGAAAGTCGCCAGTTACAACTATTCTTTCTAGGTCGCTATCATCAGCGTGAGCTACAAGTGGTGCACTAAAAAGCGGTAAAAGTGCGGCGGTGATTAAAGACAAACGTAAGTTCATTAGGTTTCTTAACTCCATTTTAGGGACTCGTATGGTAGCAATTATTTAAGCGCATATGCTATAAATGCGGCAATTATACGTTAAATAGTTAGGATTACTAATATGACCTTCAAAGTTGATTTTAAAGTACGTGATTATGAATGTGATTTACAGGGCATCGTAAATAACAGTGTGTATTTTAATTATTTGGAGCATGCTCGCCACGAGTTTTTACACGCAAATGGCGTTGATTTTGCTCAGCTTGCTAAAGACAAAATTAATCTTGTCGTGATGCGTAGCGAAATGGATTATAAACTTTCACTCCGACCAGGAGATGAGTTTTACGTTGCAGTAGAGCCACAGCGTATTAGTCGTTTAAAGTTTGCGTTTAAGCAAACGGTTGTGCGCAAAAGTGACGAAAGGGAGATGCTTAGTGCACTGGTAATCGGAACGTCCGTTAACGAAAAAGGCCGTCCATTTCTGCCAGAAAAAATAGATAGTTTATTTAAAACTACAACTAAGTGCTGAATAGAACAGCTTTTAAACTATCATAGAACAAAAATTTACATTTAAAACATGCATTTTTAACGGATAAATCGCATAAATATTGTTATTATTAAGGTAATTAGATAATGGGTTAATAACAGTATGAAATTAGCAGCAATACCGATGCTTATAATCGGTTTATGTGTTGGTTGCGCATCGACAGGGACGGTTACCAGTGAGCAGCTAAAATATACCCAATGGCAACTTTCACGTGTTGATGGTTTAGCAATTCCACCTTCGTTTAGCGCATCAATGAGTTTTATTGAAGCACTGCAAGTAAACGGCTTTGCTGGCTGTAATAAATTTTTTGGTGAAGGTTCACTTGAAGAAGGCAGCCTGACTGTAAGCAAATTAGGGATGACGCGCAAGTCGTGCGGTGAAGAACTTGATGAGTTTGAGCAACAGTTACTCCAAACCTTAAAGCAAGGCGCAGAGCTTAAAATGCAAGACCAGCAATTAGTTATGCAAGGCAAACAAAAACTTGTGTTTATCCCTAAATAATTTTTAATTTTTAAGTTTTAAAAACTGCCCCTTGCGAGCAATTTTTAACTGGCGTACACTCAGCGCAGATTTGATGAATGATACTATCAAATCAATGAACAGAATTTATATCAATACTTGTCGGAGTGCCAAAGCTAAGTAATTAGTTTGTGGCTGAGATCGCGAAAGCGGGATCCGTGAACCTGATCAGGCTAATACCTGCGTAGGGAACAAGCTGCCTAAATAGGACGCTTGTGCGTCTTTTTTTATGCGCACAATAAAGTGATTTTGATTATTTTAGGCTGCAAAGTAGCATTAGCGCTGCTTTACGATCTTTCTCTATTCCTCGGAATATCTGACAAGACAACCCTTAAGCAATGAGGCAAGTCATGTCAAACACTACAAATAAAGCGTCGCGCCGAGAAACTCGCGCTGCCGCGTCTGAATATATTTATAACTTAACGGGTCAACCGTTCCCTAATTCTCATAAAGTATACGTTGAAGGCACACAACCAGGCGTGCGCGTTGGTATGCGTGAAATCACGTTAAGTGATACGTTTATTGGCGGCACAGATGAAAACCCTGTTTATGAGTCAAACGATCCGCTACGTGTTTACGATACGTCGGGACCGTATACCGATCCTAATTTTGAACTAGACGTGCGCAAAGGCTTACCAAAATTTCGTGAGCAGTGGATTGAAAGCCGTGGCGACACCGAAGTTTTAGAATCTGTTACGTCGCAATTTTCGCAGCAACGCATGGCAGATGAAGGGTTGGATCATATTCGCTTTGATCACTTACCAAAAATTCGCCGTGGTATCGCAGGTAAAAACGTAACGCAAATGCACTACGCGCGCCAAGGGATTATTACTCCTGAAATGGAATACGTAGCCGTTCGCGAAAATATGGGGCGTGCAGAAATTCGTAAAGAATTATTAGCCGCTCAGCATAAAGGCGAGTCGTTTGGCGCGAGTATTCCTGAATTTATTACCCCAGAATTTGTACGCGATGAAATAGCCCGTGGTCGCGCTATTTTACCAAATAATATAAACCATCCAGAAACAGAGCCTATGATTGTAGGGCGTAACTTTTTAGTAAAAGTTAACGCCAACATTGGTAACTCATCGGTCAGCTCATCTATTGAAGAAGAAGTAGAAAAAATGGTGTGGTCTACCCGCTGGGGAGCAGACACCGTAATGGACTTATCAACGGGTCGCTACATTCACGAAACCCGCGAATGGGTTGTGCGTAACTCGCCTGTACCTATTGGCACAGTACCAATCTATCAAGCGCTTGAAAAAGTAAACGGTGTGGCTGAGGACTTAACGTGGGAAATTTTTCGCGATACGCTAATTGAGCAAGCTGAGCAGGGTGTTGATTACTTTACTATTCATGCGGGTGTACTACTTCGTTATGTACCAATGACGGCTAAACGTGTAACCGGTATTGTGTCACGCGGTGGCTCAATTATGGCTAAGTGGTGTTTAGCGCATCATAAAGAAAACTTTTTATACACGCACTTTGAAGATATTTGTGAAATTTTAAAACAATACGATGTGTGTTTTTCACTCGGTGATGGCCTTCGTCCGGGCTCTATTGCTGATGCCAACGATGAAGCACAGTTTAGTGAGCTACGCACATTAGGTGAACTGACTAAAATTGCGTGGAAACACGACGTACAAGTATTTATAGAAGGCCCAGGGCATGTGCCAATGCACATGATTAAAGCCAATATGGATGAGCAATTAAAGCATTGCGACGAAGCGCCTTTTTATACTTTAGGCCCTCTAACGACCGATATTGCACCAGGATATGACCATATCACCTCAGGTATTGGTGCCGCTCAAATAGCATGGTACGGCTGTGCAATGCTTTGTTATGTAACACCTAAAGAGCATTTAGGTCTGCCAAATAAAGAAGATGTTAAAGAGGGTTTAATTACTTACAAAATTGCAGCGCATGCCGCCGATTTAGCAAAAGGTCACCCAGGTGCGCAAGAGCGTGACAACGCTTTATCAAAAGCACGCTTTGAATTTAGATGGCATGACCAATTTAATATAGGTTTAGATCCAGACCGTGCTCGCGAATATCACGACGAAACCCTGCCACAAGAATCAGGTAAAGTGGCTCACTTTTGCTCTATGTGTGGCCCTAAATTTTGCTCTATGAAAATTAGCCAAGAAGTACGAGATTACGCTAAAGATTTAGAAACACGCGGTATTGATCCTAATAACGCTGGCGACGCTATTGAAATAAAAATGGTTGATGTAGAAGCCGAAATGAAAGCTAAATCTGCTGAGTTTAAGCAAACAGGCTCAGAAATTTACCACAAAGCGGTATAGCAAGAGTTTAGATGCAGATGTAGGTGAGGTTTTATACCTCGCTTCTTTAAAAATTGAAGAAGTGCGAAGTAAATTCGCACCTACGAATAGCTGCTTTTGGAGGTTTTCATGTCTTATAACATTGCGGTTGTCGGATTTGGCTTAGCGGGTAGGTTAGCTGCACTTGAGCTAAGTAAGTCGCATAATGTAACGGTGTTTGAAGCAGACGATGAGCATACACAAAATAGCGCAGGTAAAGTGGCAGCAGCAATGCTTGCCCCACTTGCAGAGTCGGTATTGTGCGAGGCTGATTTAGCTTTAATGGGCCTTGATTCAATGAATCGTTGGCCTAGCATTATTGCAGAACTTGAAAGCGAGATTTTTTTTCAGCAGCAAGGCACATTGGTCATTGCGCACCAGCAGGATAAAGGCGATTTACAAAGCTTTGCACAGCGTATAAAACCGCTAGCTGAGCACACTGCCGAGCATGTAAATGCTCAACAAATTACAATGCTTGAACCCGAACTTGCAGGGCGTTTTAACCAAGGTCTATTTTTACCCTGCGAGGGGCAAATAGATAACCAAGCATTTTATAAAGCCAGCTTTGCACAGCTCAACAAACGCAAAGTAAAGTTTGTATTTAACCAGCGAGTAACCATTAGCGACAATAAAATAAACAATCGACCATTCGATTACATTATTGATTGCCGTGGGCTTGGTGCTAAAAATACTCAAGATGATAAACCGCTTAGAGGTGTGCGCGGCGAAGTAGCAAGGTTATACGCACCAGAGGTAAGTTTAATCAGGCCCGTGCGTTTAATGCACCCGCGTTACCCAATTTATATAGCGCCTAAACCTAACAGTGAATATGTAATTGGTGCGACAGAAATAGAGTCACAAGACAATGGCGCTGCAACAGTGCGCTCAATCCTTGAGTTACTTTCAGCGGCTTATACCGTACACAGCGGATTTGCCGAAGCACGGCTACTTAGTATTCAAACCGGATTACGCCCTGCATTTAGCGATAACCGCCCAGAAGTATCACAAGTTGGTAATGTAATTAGCATTAACGGCTTGTATCGACATGGTTATATGTTGGCACCTGCATTAGTGGCGCAAGCAGTTTCACGAATAGATTGAGAGTGAAGGTGAGAATAAAATGAACATTACAATTAATGGCGAGCTACTTAATGTTAATAGCAAAGCGCTCGTTGAGGTACTTCAACATTTTGGTGCAGTTGCGCCTTTTGCTGTGGCTGTTAATGGCGAATTTATTCCACGAAGTCAGCACAGTAACTATGTACTTAATGAAGGCGACAGTGTTGAGTTACTGTCCCCCATTCAAGGCGGATAAAGCTCATGCAAACTAAAGACTGTTTAACTATTTATGGAGAGCAAATAAAGAGTCGTTTATTAATAGGCTCTGCGCTTTATCCGTCGCCCGATATTATGACCCAGTCAATAGTTGCCTCTGGGGCTGAAATTGTAACTGTGTCGCTTAGGCGACAACAAAGTGCAGCAGCCGGTGATGACTTTTGGCAGTTAATAAAAAATACAGGCTTAAAAATACTGCCTAACACTGCAGGATGCCATAGTGTTAAAGAGGCCATAACGCTTGCAAAAATGTGCCGAGAGGTATTTGCCACCGATTGGATAAAGCTAGAGCTGATTGGCGATGATTACAATTTACAGCCGGATCCTTTTGCGCTACTTGAAGCCGCAAAAATATTGATTAACGATGGCTTTAAAGTATTGCCTTATTGCACCGATGACTTGGTACTTTGCCAGCGCTTAAATGAGCTTGGGTGTGAGGTGCTTATGCCGTGGGGTGCGCCAATAGGCACAGGTAAAGGCTTGTTAAATAGTTATAATTTAAAAACTATTCGAGAGCGCTTACCCGATACCACATTGATAGTGGATGCAGGTTTAGGTTTACCATCGCATGCCTGCCAAGCACTCGAAATGGGGTATGATGCGGTATTATTAAATTCAGCCATTGCAGGGGCGGGTTGCCCAATTACTATGAGTCGCGCATTTAAAGCTTCAGTAGAAGCAGGTCGCTTTGCATACAAAGCAAAAGCGATGCCGGAAAAAGACGTAGCAGCCCCATCAACCCCAACAATGGGTATGCCATTTTGGCATCAGCAGTGAAGGAAGGAATATGAATAACGTAGTGTGGACAATTGCCGGTTCTGATTCTGGGGGCGGTGCCGGTATTCAAGCTGATATAAAAGCAATGCAAAGTTTTGGTGTGCATGGTTGTACGGCAATTACGGCGCTTACTGCGCAAAATAGTTTAGGCGTAGAGGCTATTAATGCAGTATCTACCGATATTATTGAATCGCAGTTACTAGCGCTTGAAAAAGACATGAAAGCCAAGGTGATAAAAATTGGCATGTTAGCCAATGTGCAGCAAATTCAGTTGATCAGCGAACATATAAGTCACTACAAAGCTAAGTGGCCAACGCCGCCTGTTATTGTATATGACCCTGTTGCTATTGCCTCAAGCGGCGATTTACTAACAGAAGAGGACACGGTAAGTGCAATAAAAGAATGTTTACTGCCGCTAGTGGATGTAATAACCCCAAACACCCACGAAACACAGTTATTAACCGGTGTGTATTTAATTGGCCCTGCTGCAATAAAAGAAGCGGCTAATAAGTTATTAAGCTGGGGCGCGAAAGCCGTTGTTATTAAAGGCGGGCATTGGGATTACCCAAGTGGCTATTGTATTGATTATTGTGTAAATAATTTTACGCAAGATGGTGAAGAATACTGGCTTGGTAATCAAAAAATACAAACACCGCATAATCACGGCACCGGATGTAGCATGGCTTCGGTAATAGCTGCGTGTTTAGCTAAAGACTACCCATTAAAAGATGCCTTTATTTTAGCTAAAGCATATATAAATCAAGGATTAAAACAGTCGTTACGCTACGGCGAAGGGATTGGACCGGTTGCTCAGACCTGGTTTCCTACTAATTTAGCTGACTACCCACAAGTGATTGAGCCCGGTAGCTGGCTGGGTGATGAGCTAGATTTTGATGTACCGCTTGATTTTAATATGGCTGCTGATTTTGCACCTTGTGAAGATAAATCGTTGGGTTTATATGCGGTTGTAGATAGTACCGATTGGCTAGAAAAATGCTTAAAACAAGGTATTAAAACAGCGCAGTTACGCGTTAAAAATAAAACGCAAGACGAGCTGGATGAGCTCATTAAGCAAGCTGTTGAGCTGGGCAAGCAATACAATGCGCAGGTTTTTATAAACGATTACTGGCAGCTAGCTATTAAACATGATGCGTATGGTGTGCATTTAGGGCAAGAGGATTTAGACATTGCTAATTTAGCGGCAATTAAAGAGGCAGGGTTAAGGCTTGGACTTTCTACCCATGGTTTTTATGAAATGCTGCGTGCGCATAATTATCGCCCTAGTTACATGGCATTTGGCGCTATTTATCCAACCACCACAAAAGACATGACAGGGCAAATACAAGGTCTTGAAAAGCTCATTAAGCTTGTACCACTTATGCAAAGCTACCCAACAGTAGCAATAGGCGGAATTGATTTAAGCCGTGCTGAGCAGGTAGCTAAAACAGGCGTGGGCAGTGTTGCCGTCGTGCGTGCGATTACCGAAGCTGATAATTACGTAGAGGCTATAAGCGCTCTGCAAGTGGCCATAAGTAGTGCCAATTAAAACTAACAAGGGTAATACTAACAAGGCTGATAAACGTGAGTGAGCTAAGCGATAAAGAAACCCTGCGTTACAGCCGCCATTTATTGCTTAAAGAAGTTGGGCTTGAAGGGCAGTTAGCACTCAAATCCTCAACGGTTGCAGTAGTGGGGGCTGGTGGTTTAGGTAGCCCAGCACTTTTATATTTAGCCGCTGCGGGTATTGGAACGCTTATTTTAATTGACGATGATGAGGTTGAGCTTTCAAACCTACAGCGCCAAGTGCTTTATAAAATAAGTCACTTAGGGCAAAACAAGGTCGCCGCCGCAGGTAAAGTATTAGCGAGTCTTAATAATCAAATAGAAATAGTAACGCATTGCCAAAAGCTAGATGAGAGTAACGCAACTAACATGTTAAAAGGGGCTGACATAGTACTTGATTGCTCTGATAACTTTAGTACTCGCTATAGCGTTAATCGTTATTGTATTGCTAATAAAATACCGTTAATTTCGGGTGCTGCACTCGCAACCAAAGGGCAGTTAATGGGCTTTGATTTTAGACAAAGTGATAGCCCATGTTATGGCTGTGTTTTTCCACAGGGCGAAGCTACACCCGTTATCAATTGCAGTAATGCAGGGGTAATTAGCCCACTACTGGGTGTAATTGGCTCTATGCAGGCGCAACTTACGCTCAATTTATTGCTGGGGCATGCAGAGGGGTGTGTGTTTATAACCTTTGATGCGCTTACTTTAAAACAACAGCATTTCAAAGTAGTCAAAGATTCAGAGTGTAAAGAGTGTGGTGTGAAGTAAAAGTTTTAGTTGATAGTTTATAACCGTTCTAAGTTAAGTAATTAGAAGCTTCGCTTCTCGCGTGAGCAAGCTCTACGCCTACCGGTAAAATTTGACGCCGTAGTTAAATTTACTTGTAGACGCACAGCTTGCTGGCGTGATGGGCAAAGCCCATAAAAATATAAACGGTGCAGCCTGCAATAACATATAAACCAAAAGCTGACGCTTTTCACGTGAGCAAGCTCTACGTCTACAACGCATTAAACTTCTGCGCCAGACTTGTAGACGCACAGCTTGCTGGCGTGATGGGCGAAGCCCATAAAAATATAAACGATGCAGCCTGCAATTACATATAAACCAAAAGCTGACGCTTTTAACGTGAGCAAGCTTTACGTCTACAACATATCAAACGACTTGTAGACGCACAGCTTGCTGGCGTGATGGGCGAAGCCCATAAAAATATAAACGATGCAGCCTGCAATTACATATAAACCAAAAGCTGACGCTTTTAACGTGAGCAAGCTTTACGTCTACAA
>NZ_JACJEM010000012.1:72438-73133 GCF_014164085.1 Pseudoalteromonas sp. SG45-5
CATATCAAACGACTTGTAGACGCACAGCTTGCTGGCGTGATGGGCAAAGCCCATAAAAATATAAACGGTGCAGCCTGCAATAACATATAAACCAAAAGCTGACGCTTTTCACGTGAGCAAGCTCTACGTCTACAACGCATTAAACTTCTGCGCCAGACTTGTAGACGCACAGCTTGCTGGCGTGATGGGCGAAGCCCATAAAAATATAAACGATGCAGCCTGCAATTACATATAAACCAAAAGCTGACGCTTTTAACGTGAGCAAGCTTTACGTCTACAACATATCAAACGACTTGTAGACGCACAGCTTGCTGGCGTGATGGGCAAAGCCCATAAAAATATAAACGGTGCAGCCTGCAATAACATATAAACCAAAAGCTGACGCTTTTCACGTGAGCAAGCTCTACGTCTACAACGCATTAAACTTCTGCGCCAGACTTGTAGACGCACAGCTTGCTGGCGTGATGGGCGAAGCCCATAAAAATATAAACGATGCAGCCTGCAATTACATATAAACCAAAAGCTGACGCTTTTAACGTGAGCAAGCTTTACGTCTACAACATATCAAACGACTTGTAGACGCACAGCTTGCTGGCGTGATGGGCGAAGCCCATAAAAATATAAACGATGCAGCCTGCAATTACATATAAACCAAAAGCTGACGCTTTTAACGTGAGCAAGCTTTACGTCTACAA
>NZ_JACJEM010000012.1:73233-80312 GCF_014164085.1 Pseudoalteromonas sp. SG45-5
CAGCCTGCAATAACATATAAACCAAAAGCTGACGCTTTTCACGTGAGCAAGCTCTACGTCTACAACGCATTAAACTTCTGCGCCAGACTTGTAGACGCACAGCTTGCTGGCGTGATGGGCGAAGCTCATAAAAATATAAACGATGCAGCCTGCAATTACATATAAACCAAAAGCTGACGCTTTTAACGTGAGCAAGCTCTACGTCTACAACACATTAAGCTTCTGTACCAAACTTGTAGACGCACAGCTTGCTGGCGTGATGGGCGAAGCCCATAAAAATCTAAACGGTGCGGCCTGCAATTACTTATAAATCAAAAGCGGCGCTTTTCGCGTAAGTAAACTTAACGCCTACAAAAATCAAAAAACCGCGTTTAAATAAACGCGGTTTTTTGATTTCTAATTAACGATTTATTTTAGTCGTTAATTTTTGCAAACGCAGTACCTAAGCGAGTTACCACTTCTGGTAGTTGATCGTCTAGTATTTCAGCTTTATCAGCACCCCATGCAAGTACCACAGTAGAGCCTAATTTAAAGCGACCCATTTCTTCACCTTTTTTAAGCGTGATAGCGTTTTCGCCTTTAGTTGGATAATTCCAACTAAATACATCACTGCCTGCTGGTGGTGTTACAGTACCTGCCCAAATAGTTTCAATGCTGGCTACAATTGTTGCGCCAACTAGCACCATAGCAAGCGGACCAATCTCAGTTTCAAAAATTGCTACTACTCGTTCGTTACGTGCAAATAAGTTAGGCACGTTTTGCGCTGTAAGTGGGTTTACTGAAAATAAATCACCTGGCACGTAAATCATTTTGCTTAGCGTGCCATCAATTGGCATATGAATACGGTGGTAATCTTTAGGCGCTAAATAAATAGTGGCAAATTTACCGCCTAAAAATGCTGTTGTATCATCTTGTGAGCCGCCTAGTAGCGCTTGCAAGCTGTAATCGTGACCTTTAGCTTGTATTAGCTGTCCGTCAACAATATCGCCTAGCTGACTGATTGCGCCATCCACTGGATGAATGATGATATTGCTATCTTCTACCATTGGTCGTACGCCGTTTTTTAAAGGGCGGGTAAAAAATTCATTAAAGCTTTTATAATGAGCTGGATCTGAATATTCCGCTTCGCTCATATCTATTTTGTATTGCTTAATAAATAGTTTAATTAATGTGGTTGTTAATGCGCCCGCTTTAGCAGCAGCTAATTTGCCTACAACGCGTGAAATAAAATGTTTTGGCATTGCGTACTGCATTGCGATTTTAAATTTGTCTAAACTCACAGTATTTTTCCTAAATTATACGCGAGGCGCACGAGCGCCGGCACGGCCATCGGCCATTGTTTCTAAAATTCGGTGGTAGCTGTCAAAGCGCAATTGAGAAATTCTGCCATCGGCTACAGCTTCTTTAACTATACAGCCCGGATCGTTTAAATGTTTACAGTCTCTAAAGCGGCATCCGCCAATAAATTCTCTAAACTCTTTAAAACACCAGGTTACACGCTCAACATCTAAGTGCCATAAACCAAACTCACGAATTCCTGGCGAGTCGATTAAATTACCGCCGCTAGGTAAATGGTGAAGGCGCGAAACGGTTGTAGTGTGCTGGCCTAAGCCGCTGTTTTCAGATACTTCTTTAGTTAATATTTCAGCATTAGGCAATACAGTGTTAACGAGGGTTGATTTACCTACGCCACTTTGACCAACAAAAATATTATTTTTATCAACAAGCACTTCTTTTAATTCATCAATACCGTCACCCGATATATTACTAACAAGGAGTACTTGGTAATCAAGTTTACGATAGATATCGAGAACTTTTTGTATTTCGCTAAGGCCAGCATCGTCAATTAAATCGGTTTTATTGAGCACTAAAATTGGCTCAATGCCCATATCTTCACAGGCTATTAAATAACGGTCGATAATACTAGAGGTAAACTCGGGTAATACCGCCGATACCATGAGTATTTGGTCAATGTTGGCTGCAATAACTTTAACACCGTCGTAAAAGTCAGGGCGGGTAAGTTGCGAACGACGCTCTTGCGTGGCTTCAATTACACCGGCTAAATCGCCTTCACTTACTTTGGCACGGCGAAACAATACTTCATCACCACACACTAAATTAGACACGGTACGACGTATATTACAGCGCAGTACATCGCCGTTCTCGGTTTCGACATCGGCGTGCTGGCCAAAACGACTGATCACAATTGCGCTCTCGACCTGACCTAAATTGTCGGTTTGCCATTCTTGCGCGCCTTTTTTAGCTGGCCTTGAGTCTGCACTATTAATGCGTTTTTGGTGATTGGCCTTGATCTGACGCGATTGGCCTTTACTTAATTTTTTCTGTTTTGCCACTGGAGGCCTATAACCTTAGTTAAATGTCGCTTTTCCTAAAAAAAGCTTTAGCTCGACGGTTGATGCTAATATGATATATCGAAATGCGTTGGATCTAAAGGAAAGCACCGCTTAGGTATTATGACTATTAATAAATCAAATTTAATTTGGCTCGATCTTGAAATGACCGGACTCGAACCAGAGACCGATAAAATACTCGAAATTGCGACGGTTGTCACTGACGCAGACCTGAATATATTAGCCGAAGGGCCAACTATCGCTATTCATCAAAGTAATGAACTCCTTGATGGCATGGACGAGTGGTGTACTACTCAACATGGTAAATCGGGTTTAACAGCGCGTTGTAAAGCAAGCACCTTTGATGAAGCCTATGCTGTAGAGCAAACGTTAGATTTTTTAAAACAGTGGGTGCCAGCGGGTGCTTCGCCAATGTGCGGTAACTCTATAGGGCAAGACCGCCGTTTTATGAATAAGTACATGCGCGAACTCGAAGACTTTTTTCATTATCGAAATCTTGATGTGAGTACGATTAAAGAATTAGCACGTCGTTGGAAACCAGAAGTGCTTGCAAAAGTGAACAAAAAAGGCTCACACCTTGCTTTGGATGACATTAAAGATTCGATTATGGAATTAAAAGTCTATAGAGAAAATTTCTTTAATTTGTAAAAAACACTTGCAAACACTCCGTATTATTGTAGAATCCTGCCCCGCTCAAGACGATAACCCACGCGGGGTTAGTGTGTTTGAGTGATTGATTTACCATCAATTAATGCGGTACTAGCTCAGTTGCTAGAATGTTGAACGCGATATGTCGCGCATCAACGTAAAATAACTGAAGAAATAAAAAATGCGGTACTAGCTCAGTTGCTAGAATGTTGAACGCGACTTATCGCGCACCAACGTAAAATAACTGAAGAAATAAAAAATGCGGTACTAGCTCAGTTGCTAGAATGTTAAACGCGACCTGTCGCGCACCAACGTAAAATAACTGAAGAAATAAAAAATGCGGTACTAGCTCAGTTGCTAGAATGTTGAACGCGACTTGTCGCGCACCAACGTAAAATAACTGAAGAAATAAAAAATGCGGTACTAGCTCAGTTGGTAGAGCGCGACCTTGCCAAGGTCGAGGTCACGAGTTCGAGCCTCGTGTACCGCTCCAATTTCTAACCAAAAGAAATTGTAGTGATAGTAAATTAAGTAATGCGGTACTAGCTCAGTTGCTAGAATGTTGAACGCGACCTGTCGCGCACCAATGTAAAATAACTGAAGAAATAAAAAATGCGGTACTAGCTCAGTTGCTAGAATGTTGAACGCGACCTGTCGCGCACCAACGTAAAATAACTGAAGAAATAAAAATGCGGTACTAGCTCAGTTGGTAGAGCGCGACCTTGCCAAGGTCGAGGTCACGAGTTCGAGCCTCGTGTACCGCTCCAATTTCTAACCAAAAGAAATTGTAGTGTTGAATGAAAATATAATGCGGTACTAGCTCAGTTGGTAGAGCGCGACCTTGCCAAGGTCGAGGTCACGAGTTCGAGCCTCGTGTACCGCTCCAATCTTTTTATACCCTCAAAATTTTCTGTATTAAAAATCATAAACAAAATTATAATTACAAATCTCTCTTATCTACTTTATACCAAACTGCATAAATCTTTGATAAATTTAACGAATTAAATTGCACTATAACGTCGTTAAAAATTTTTTATTTAGAACAACTAGATACAAAAATCTTTGCCTAGTTCTAGCGTAATTTTCTTAACGTTAAATAGACCCCATATATAAGCAGATTGGTATTATTCTATATGTAATATTCAGTATTGAAGTTTTGTTATTAGAAGCTATCGCTTCTCGCGCGAGCAAGCTCTGCGCTAACAAGAATGGTGTTGTACTTTAAAGTTATGAGTGAGGTAGAGAAGAGTTAATTCTTTGAAACCGAGAGCTTTTGTTAAAGCCGCTCCCCCTGAATAGTTGCTATAATACGCCTAGCGCCACCAGAGTTGCGATGTTCACCTAAGTAAATACCTTGCCATGTACCTAGTGCTAAATACCCATTAGAAATAGGAATAGTTAACTCACAGCCCAATGTGCTGGTTTTAATATGTGCAGGCATGTCGTCATCGCCTTCATAATCATGACGGTAATAAGGCTGGCATTCAGGAACGAATTTATTGAAATGGCTTTCCATATCCATACGCACCGTAGGATCGGCATTTTCGTTTATAGTAAGGCTAGCGGATGTGTGTTGGATGAATAGGTGCAACAAGCCTACTGTGTAAGTGGTAAGCTCAGGGAGTTGAGACAATATTTCGTCGTCAATTAAATGAAAACCCCGCGAGCGAGGTTTTAATACTATGACCTTTTGTTGCCAACTCATAGCTTATCGAAACTAACTTCAATATTTGCATTACCAGCATCGCTAGTGAATGGCATGATGATTTTTTTACCTTGGCTTTTATGCGTTATTGTATGCCCTTGACCGGATACTACAATAGGCGTTGCCATGTCAAAATCAAACCCTTTTTCACCCAATAAATTTTTGGCGCCACCGGTTACCATATTGGTTATTTCGCCAACCATGTCAGTGACTTCTTCATCAATTGAATCAGGGCGTTCACCAAGCATACGTTCCATGATAGTAAGTGCAAGCTCTTCATCAAAAGTAATTGAAAATGAACCGCGAGTTTGTGGTCCCACCATACCAATCAGACCTGATACATCGCCACACGCAATTTCATCTGTTTTGATACGCGGCTTACCAGGCTTTAATTGAGTTTGAGCCATTGTACTCAATACATTGATTAAAGAAGATAAAAAAGGATTGATGAACTCTACATTCATATTTGTTCTCTTAAATTAGTGCTATGAAATGGTTATATCATACGAGTATAGCCATTAGGAATAACTTTGGGGATTATGATGCTCTACAAGACTCACATTTACCATGCGCTTCTATAGTTTGTCCTGATACAACAAACCCGCCTTCAGCTGCTAAGTTATTTAACTCATGTGAGATAACGGTTGAATGAAGCTCTTTAACAAAACCACATGTATCGCAAATTAATAGTTGCACAGGATGAATATGATCAAAGTGATGGCACAGCATAAATGCATTTGTACTTTCAATTTTATGTATAAAGCCCAGTTCCGCTAAAAAATCTAATGCACGATAAATAGTGGCAGGTTTAGCACCTAACTCTGTTACTTTTAGTTGTTCGAGTAAGTCGTATGCACCTACACCGCCTTGCGCACTGGCGAGCAGACGAAATACCTTCTCGCGGATCGGTGTAAAACGCGCACCGCGATTATCACATACTTGTTTTGCTTTACTTACGAGTGATTCTATATTCATCATTCTCTCATCCTTACTTTGCCATGATATACTAACATACTGTGTTGTAGTTGCAGCGTTTTTATTAAACGCTTTTTATCTAGGAAACCTAGTAATGCATGAACTATTAGCTATTTTTATTTTCTTTTTTGCGGTAATAGACCCCATTGGTACAGTGCCTGTATTTATTGCAGTTACACGTGGCGATGATGAAAAATTTAAACGTAAAGTTGTATTCAAAGCGGTGGGGGTTTCAGCCCTTGTACTTTTGTTTTTTGTTGTTGCAGGTGAGCAACTACTTAATGCCATAGCCATTCCACTTTCGGCATTTCAAATAGCAGGTGGTATCGTATTACTTATTTTTGCTCTTTCGATGATATTTGGTGAAAGTAAACCTGAAACCGAAATAAAAAGCGTCAGAGACAGTACCGAAACCGCTATTTTTCCTCTCGCAATTCCTTCTATAGCAAGCCCTGGAGCAATGTTAGGCGCCGTTTTAATGACCCGAAATGAAGAATATACGTGGGTTGAGCAGTTAATGACGTCATCTATGATGCTAGCAGTGCTGGCCATTGTGCTTGTATTGCTGCTGATGGCTACACATGTTCACAAGTTAATAGGTGACAGTGGCGCAAGTATTGTTAGTAGAATAATGGGGCTTATTTTAAGCTCTGTTGCCGTGACTAATATTTTAAACGGCATCGCTCATTACTTTGGATTACAGGTGTTTTCTTAGTATTGATACGTTTAATATTTGATCTTGGAAGTAAACCATAAGTGTTAGTGAAAACCCCTATCATAAAGTAAATATATACAAAAAATAGTGAATGGCATGCTGATTATCACTGTTTTACTATGCAAAATTATAATTGAAAAATGCGTTTTGATTACTGTATAGATCAATTTACGCAAAAAATTTAATCACTTCACTCCCTGCAAATTACTGATAATTTAAATAAAGATTTAATTATCAGTTCAATTCCGACGCTCTAAGTTTCTAATTCGTGTACTAAATTGGTTGCTGAGACTAATTATGTTAATAATTCATATGAATTTGGAGAAATTAATTGAGAATACTTGCAAGTTTATCGTTCATTATACTGAGTTATTTAGTGCTAACTACTAATGTGGCAGCACAAGATTATTACGCCCCGCAGAATTGGGATATTACCAATAGCTTTACTATTGAGTCAGGCGATCGTATGTATATAACAGCTGATAGTAAAGTTACGTTAGAAAATTCTGCAAGGCTTATAGTTGCTAAAGGTGCGGAGCTTATTGTTGAAGCGGGTGCGACAGTAACCTTTGATATAAAAAGTCGCATTGATGTGCGCGGAGAGTGGTTGATTGCACAAGGCGTAACCATCCAATCAGGCTCTGGTGTTCAGTTTAATATTTAT
>NZ_JACJEM010000012.1:80412-91990 GCF_014164085.1 Pseudoalteromonas sp. SG45-5
AGCTTATTAGTTAATTATGGGGCATATCGTCGCTCAATAGCATGGGATGATGTGTTTACGAATAGTATTGCGGTGAGCTGGCCGGAAGATTTACTCGTTGATGGTGAGTATGTGCTGGATGGTGACTTTAGCATTATAGGTTACACCGAGTTACTTGATGGACAAACACTTCGAATTAAAAGTGGTAGCAAGTTATATTTAAGTGCAAATTTAGTATTTAAAATTAACCTAGGCGCACAGATAGTTGTAGAAGAAGGTGCTGAGATTATTATTGGTGATAATGCTCGTTTTGATGTTTATGGCTACTGGAACTTGGCACAAGGCGCTACTGTTTATGCCGGATCAAACTCTGCAATTTATCTTTATGGTCAATTAGAGGCATTAGGTAGCGATACATCAATGGTTCGGTTTATTAGTTTAACAGACAATGCAGAAGCAGATTACTGGCAAGGTATTAAGGTATTTGCTGGAAGTAATATATCTTTAAATTATACACATGTATCTCATGCAAAATATGCTGTGTGGGTATATCAAAACGAGGGTGAATCAATACAAGCTTCATTGCTTTATAGCCATTTTATTTATAATAAAATGGGTGTTTATATTGAAGACAGGTCGGCTAGTACAGATGCAAGTGTTGCGTTGAGATATAGTATATTAGAAAATAACATAGATTATAACGTTTATACGTATAGTTATAGTACGTATTTAAATTCAGTAATTGATTTGCGTTTTAACTGGTGGGGAAGCGCTGATATAGACCTTATTGCAGACAGTATTTATGATCAGAACGATCACGCTAATGGCTTACTTGTAAATTATACATCTATTCGTCAAAGCATTGATGTTGATGATATTTTATATGTATTTACAGAAGAAATAGATACCAGTGTTGTCGTTAAGAAAAGTGTATTGATCTCTAATACAACTACAATTAATGGAAATGTAAGCTTAACTTTGGCTGCTAATGCTAATATGGTTTTAGCTGAAGGTGCTGTATTAAAAGTTAATGGCGACCTAGTTATTGAAGAGGGAGCTACGATTTCTATTGATGCATCTGCAACACTTGAAGTAACAGGGAGAATTGTATTTAAAAGTTCAGATTTTAATTTGCCGCAAGGGTTGGTAGTTCGTATTTCTGCTGGTGCGCAGCTGCGTGCAGCAATTGGAACTCGTATTAATCTTTATGGTGAGTTTTATAGCGAAGGTACTGCAGAAAACCCTGCTATTATCGACCTAGAAGAGTCAAAAAATGGATTTTGGTACGGTATTCATGCTCATTCAGGCAGTAAATTAATCTTTAATTATACACGTATCACTCAAGCTGAAATTGGCGTATATGTTGCGGTTGGCAGTGATGTCAGCATTACTCACTCTTGGTTGATTGCGAATAAAACGGCAATAAAGTTTGTTGATGATTCAGCCACTAGCGATCCATTATTATTAGTAAACTATAATGTTTTTGAAGGAAATATAGATTTTAATATTGATGCTCAACAAACCATTGAAGGCTACTTTATTGGTGATATTGATGCTCGCTTTAACTGGTGGGGAAGTGCAGACGTGGTCACTATTAATAGGCTTATATACGATCGTAAAAATAACAATGCACTCGGTTTATTAGTAAACTTTAGTCAACCTTGGTTAGACACTACCGGTTCTATTGTGTGGGCTACAGCATTCGTTGGTAATATTGATAGCAGTGTGATCATAAAAGGTAAGCTGAGTGTTATTGGCTATAGTTTATTGAGTAGCGATTTTACGGTAAGTGCTACACAACAACTAATTATAGAATCTTCGGCTAGCATGTACGTTACTGGTGGTTTAAGTATTGCTAAATTAGGTAAGCTTGTACTTAGAAAGGGGACTTATTTAGGCGTTGCAGAAAATGCTACAATTACTATGAATGCAAATACAGATATTGAGATAGGCATTAGTTCTAAAATTGAAATATTTGGGGTGCTGATTGCTAGGGCGCAAAGCACTCAACCAATTGTATTTGTTGGTGCTCAGCCTATACATTGCGAAAGCCAAGATAATAGTGCTCTTATCGAAACTATAGTAGAATTCAAGAAGTAGTCTTTTGCACTATCGCCACAGCAAATTAATATTCGCTGTGGCGTTCTACTTATGTTTTATACCACTATTTAAAACCAGAATTTTCTTGCTCAAACGGCTACTCTAACTGCGTAATATTAGATATTTATTTTTGAAAGAAATAAACTTTTCTGTATAGTAGCGTTCTTATTTTGACGGCAGTAATCATTCAGTTATCACTGCTTACCTTTTAGAAAATATTCCTTTATAAATAACTATCTCTCCTATGCTTTGTTATGGTAAGGAATCTACGTTTATGGCAATTCAGACTATATGAGTAACACACTAAATAAGGGCTGTAGCCCAGTGATAGCAAGTAATACAGGGTTTAGGCGGTTTAGCGTGGCACCGATGCTTGATTGGACTGATCGCCATTGTCGTACTTTTCATCGCAAGATGACTAAGCACACTGTGCTTTATACCGAAATGATAACTACGGGGGCTATTTTATTTGGTCGCGGTGACTATCTTCATTTTAATCAGCACGAAGGCCCAGTTGCGCTGCAACTTGGTGGCTCTGATCCTAAAGCACTTGCGCAATGTGCCAAGCTTGCAGGTGAGCGTGGTTATGACGAAATAAATTTAAATGTAGGTTGCCCGTCAGACCGAGTTCAAAATGGCCGTTTTGGTGCGTGTTTAATGGCAGAACCTCAATTGGTTGCTGAGTGTGTTGCAGCTATGAAAAGTGAAGTTACTATTCCGGTTACCGTTAAAACGCGTATTGGTATTGATGAGCAAGATTCGTATGAGTTTTTATGTGCGCTTATTGAAGCGTCTCATAAAGTAGGCTGTGATGATTTTATTATTCATGCTCGTAAAGCGTGGCTCAATGGCTTAAGTCCGAAAGAAAACCGTGAAGTTCCACCTCTTGATTACCCTCGTGTTTACCAGCTTAAAAAAGATTACCCACAGCTTGATTTAAGCCTAAATGGCGGTGTAAAAACAATTGAGCAGAGCCTAGAACACCTACAGCATATCGATGGTGTAATGATTGGCCGCGAAGCTTACAGTAATCCATTTATGCTCAATGACGTTGATGAAAAAATATATGGTGATGCTGCCAATACGCAATCTCGTCATGATGTAGTGCGTTCTATGTATGACTACATTGAAGAAGAAATGCGCTTGGGGGCTAACTTTTGGCATGTTGCGCGCCATATGCTCGGTATTTTTCAGGGACAACCAGGCGCACGTGGGTTTAGACGCCACCTTTCTGAAAACGGTCATGGCAAGCAAGCTGATTTATCAGTTATGGATAAGGCACTCAGCTTTGTACCAGAATAAAGTTATGCACAAGCATTAAATATTGAGCCACTTTCGAGTGGCTTTTTTGATCCTAAAAATTAGTCAAAAACATACTTTATTGGCTAATTACACTTTATTTCATTCAGTTTCAAGTCATTCTTATTTTGATTATAAACTGCTTAATCTACTGATATTATTGTGTTTACTTCTATTTTAATTGACTTGGCACAACTCTTGGAATCGTCTTGTTGTAATCAATTTAAAATCAACTGGAGAATACCATGGGCATATTTAATCGCGTAAATGATGTAATTCAATCAAACATTGTTGCCATGCTTGATAAAGCAGAAGATCCTAAAAAGCTGGTCAATTTAATGCTTAGCGAGATGCAAGATGCGCTGAATGAGTGTCGTAGTACTGCAGCAGCTTTATTGTGCGAAGAGAAAATAATCAACCGCCAAATTGATACTCAAAAAAACACGCTGTTAACATGGCAAACGAAAGCTGAACTTGCTGTTGAAAAAGGGCGTGATGATCTTGCTAAATCAGCATTAGTTGCAAAGCAGGAACTGAGTGAAAGTATTGCTAATAAGCAAACTCAATTAGTGGCCCTTCAAGAGTCTATTGCAAAAATTAGAAACGATTGTGAGCGTCTTCAACAAAAAATGGCAGAAGCCAAAGTTAAGCAAACTCAATTATCACAGCGTCATAACGTTGTTGTTGCAAGAAACAAAATTAATACCCAATTACAAAGCGATAAAGTGGCGCATGCGTTATCTCGTTTTGAACAAATTGAGCAACGTGTTGAAGGTATTGAGGCGCAAGTAGAAGCTTATGAACTCACTGACTCAGCAAGCTCGACTGTATCTGAAATAGAGTCGTTAGTTAAAAATGAAAAAATTGATGCAGAGCTTGCAAGTTTAAAAGCGAGCTTAAAAACTAACGTAAAGCAAACTGCTTAGGAGGGTGTTATGAATAGTTTTAATCGTCAACGTGGCTGGTATAAAAATACGCTTGATAAAAAAATATCGGGTGTGTGTAGTGGTTTGGCATATCGATTAGATTTTCCGGTGTGGTCAACGCGTTTGGTCACTATTTTGTTATTTTTGAGTTTTCCGTTTGCAATTGCATTAGGTTATTTTATTGCACATTGCTGCCTTGATGAAAAAATATCTTAAGGAGTAATCCAATGAAAGCCTTAGTCGTATGTGTACTTGTTTATTTATTGTTGTTTACTAATTTAATATCGTTTACGCACTTTGATACTTGGCAGTTTCCGCTTTGGATTGCTGATATTAGCTGGGCAGGGCTTGAGCTGGTAGGTGCATTTGCAGCAATAGTTGCAGTAGTGGTTGTTGTTGCGCTTGTAGCTATGGGGTTAATTGGTGCTGGTGTAGTTGCATTAGTGGGTACTATTTTAGCCTTACTGTTTGGCTCGGTAATTATTGCATGGCCGTTATTGTTTATCGCAATAGTGTGTTGGTTAGTTGCTGATAACAAAAAAATGATTTCTTAATCCTTAATTTTACTGACTATTATAAAGTAACTATGTTAAATTTAGCGTGTTATTTTATGTTTTAACAAGGATTATAATGATGATGAAATGGTGTTTTTCGATAGCGACTACATTAATGTTTGGTTTTTTTTCGTTATCACTGGCGGCGCATTCTGGACATGATCATGACGCTGATACCGCAGAGCTTATAGTAAATAATGCTCAAGTTAGAGAGTTTTTACCTGCAAGTACATCAAGTGTAGGGTATTTAACAATTACTAATCACAATAAAGCAGCTGCAACGCTAATAAAAGCGAGCATTGATGGTGTAGGGCGTGTAGAAATACATGAGCATTCACACGTTGATGGCATGATGAAAATGCAAAAGGTTGACTCAGTAGTAATTAAAGGTCATGAAAGTGTAATATTTCAACCTGGTGGCTATCATTTAATGGTGTTTGAGCCACAAGAGCCACTAAAAGTAGGGCAAGAACGTAAACTCACGCTATATTTTAGTGATGGCAACCGCCTTTTCACTAATGCGCAGGTGGTGTCGCTTGAATCGCAAGCGAAGCAATCAAAGTCATCAACACAACATTCCCACCATTAGGAGTATGTATGTCGCAACATAAAGGAAAAATAGCAGGAGCAATTGTTTTACTGCTCATCATATTTTATGCCATTGCTGTATATTGGAGCACCGAGCCTTCACGCTTTGACGTTGTTGCAAATGCAAAAGAGCAAGCACAGCTGCGTAACGAAAAAATAGTAACGGGCTATATCACCACCTCCACATTAATCACAGTAGCAAATACCTTACTTAATAAATCAGGAGGCTATTTATCAAATGATGTAATGCCGCCAAGTGTGATTATGGATGACATGCCAGCATGGGAATATGGTGCACTAGAGATGGTGCGTGATTTATCACTTTCTATGCGTAAAGATTTTAGCCGCTCACAATCACAGTCAACTGAACATGAAGCTCTTAAAAAAGCGCAGCCACAGTTTAATATAAGCTCTGAAGCATGGGCATGGCCAAGTGCTGAAGGTGAATATCAAAAAGGGATTGATTACTTAGTTGTTTATCGTACGCAAATTGCAAATCAACACGAGCGTGATAGTCAATTTTACGCACGGGCTGATAATCTTCGCGGTTGGCTTAAAGAAGCAGAAAAGCGCCTAGGCAGCTTAAGTCAGCGCTTGAGTGCTAGTGTAGGCCAAGAAAAAGTAAACACAGATTTAGCGGGTAATTCATCTAATAAACAAGCGACACTTGCGCCATTACAGCAACAAATAAGAACGCCATGGTTAGAGATTGATGACGTGTTTTATGAGTCTCGCGGTGCAACTTGGGCACTATTGCATTTTTTACAGGCCGTGGAGTATGACTTTGCTGATGTACTCGAAAAGAAGAATGCCCGTGTAAGTGTACAACAAATTATACGTGAACTTGAAGCAACTCAAGAAACCGTATGGAGCCCAATAATTTTAAACGGAAATGGTTTTGGCTATGTAGCTAATCATTCTTTGGTTATGGCAAATTATATTTCTAGAGCCAACGCGGCTTTAATCGAACTTAGCGAGCTATTAGCTCAAGGATAAAAAATGAAAAAGTATTGTTTAGCAGCAGCCCTTTCACTGGCATGTTTAGCACCAGCAGCACAAGCTGATACATTATTAGGCTTGTACGCAGGTGTTGATGGTTGGAAATCAGATAGCGATGGTCAGTTTTCTTATAAAGGAAATCAACCTCAAGATTTTAAATTTAAAGATGAAACATTTGTAAGTTATTACATCGCGCTTGAACACCCAGTCCCTGTAGTACCTAATTTCAAATTTAAATATACAGAGCTTGAACTAAATGGCTCTGCAGTATTAACTGATACATTTAGTTTTAATGGTTCTGATTATGTCGTGGGTACTGCTGTTAATTCGGTAAACGATTTGACACATATTGATTATATTTTTTACTACGAAATATTTGATAACGACTTGATCTCGATTGATTTAGGTTTAAATGTAAAGCAGTTTGACGGTGATATGATAGTAACGGGTACTACGCAAACTGGTGGTGCTAACTTTACAGAAAACGTTGATTTTTCAGGTTTTGTACCACTAGCTTACGGTCGTGCTGAAGCTGGTCTACCATTTACAGGTTTAAGCATGTTTGTTGAAGGTAGTTTCTTAGCTATCGACGACAGCAAAGTACAAGATTATCAAGTGGGTGTAGCGTGGGAACTGCTTGATAACCTAGCTGTAGATGTTGCAGTTAAAGCAGGTTATCGCTCTATGACTTTGGAGTTAGACGACGTTGATGATATTAATACTAATATTGATGCGTCAGGCCCATTTGTAGGTGTGCAAGTTCACTTCTAATTAGCACAGACTAATTAAATAAAGTGTGGTGTGCTATTTGATAGCATGCCATGCTAACTCAAACTCTCCCTCTAATGCATTATTAATCAATTGCTTGTAGACTTTGTTGATTGGAAAATTAATAAGTTTAGATAGCTCATCACCGGTTTGAGTGAATTTGTAATAGCTCAATACTAAATCACTGCTTTTTGCTTTTAATGTTACTTTTTGTGACAAAAAAGACAGTGTAAGTTCTTGTCCTGCTTTAAGTACCGCTGATTCAATTTCTTTTCTATAGAGTAGGTTAAGGTCCATTAGCGTTAAAATATCAGGGAAGCTAATGCCTGTTCTTCCTAAATTTAATGACACTTTATTGCCTTTGCGCAGTAAATCAAACAGGGATGGCTTTTTATAAAAGCCAAGCAAAATAAAATGACTGTCGTCTTTTTCATTATAGCCAGAAAGTGAAACACATTTTTGCAACGAGTCGGCTTCGCGCTGGGTCATGTGCTTGAGAGTTTGCAGGCTTTTAATTGAGAAAGTCCCAGGATTGAGAGTCTCTCCCGTTAAAATTTTTGCCCATAGCGTCTGCATTGACTCATTAGAAGTATCTTCACATAAAGCAACAAAGTGCTCAACCCAGTCTGCATCCGGTCGGTGACTGCTGGCTACATCAGGGCAAAAACTCATTGCCATTGATAAAATTACTTCAATATTTTGTTGTTGTTTAATGAGTAATAGATCTTGTCTTTTTTGAGCGCGAGCTAAAATAGAGTTATCACTATTGATGTGGTACAGAGGTTTTATTCTTCCTTGTGGCCCATAACTTTGCTCATTTGATGAGGAAAGCCCATTGCTTGCTATTTTTGCGACTGAGTAGCCAAGTAATGACTCAATTATGTTAGCGAGATTAATTCGGGCTTGTGCTGTTTTTACTGTCATGGCTGTCCGTAGTAGCTTGTGGCTCATATAGTTGAGCGACTGTTTTTAAATTATTTAACCCCAAGGTTACTGCATTACTTAATATATATTTGTAGAACATAGCCATATAGCCTGAGATTAATAATGTAGTTGCCTGACCTTCAATATGGCATGTAACCATGATGACTTGATTTGCTTGAGCAAACTCTAAGGTTCCTTGTACTATATGTTCATTATCTAATAGTAAGTTAAATGCTATTTTATCTTTATTTATGGAAGTAATGGTCATCTCTCCATAACCCCACTTACTAACCCATGATTGATGAGCCCCTACGCCAGCACTCGGTTCATTAACGCTAAAACGAATTGATGTATCCACTTGTTGCCATGGGGACCATTTATGCCACTGATCAAAATCGCTAACTAATAATTTAATAGTGCGAGTATCTGCGTTTATTACCATTTTTTTATCAACACTGTAATTTTGAGGTAGCGTTAAGCCAATTACTAAAGCCAGCAGTAATAATATAAAGAGAAATTGTAATAACGTTTTTAATAATTTAATGAGTGCGCCTTATAAAAGAATGCTTAGTATAAAGGTAAAGATTTATAAGCCAAATATAGTATGAATTGGTTTATAAACCAAAAGTTTAATGAGTTACTTAAAAATTGTTAACCCTTTCGAATTGCTGCTTTTTAAAAAGCTAAGTAAAAAGTAAGTAAATTTGCTTCGTTTATACAGGCCTTGTTTTTACCTGTTTTTATAGCAGGGCGTAACTATCCTTCAACTAGGGGGCTTTCGAGGTTGAATTTACAGCAGGCTGTTTGGTATTTAAGCAAGTCAGAGCCTATGAACTATGCTTGTTCCCCATAAATAGACGATAACGCAGGAGCAGTTACCGAGCCCACTAGGTTACAAATCTCACGCCGCGATTCAATCGCCCCTAGGTTGAACAAATTTAAATCGACAAAGGTCAACACGCCCTCGCAATGCTCTCTAAAGTAAATTTTGAATAATAAAATACCTCCTTTGGTTAGTTGTATATATAAACAATGTAGTAGGGTATAATTCGCGCCTTTTGTTATTCTATGGCCAAATTTATGAGCACACTCAAAGCTAAGCGCGCCTTATTTTCATACCCAAAGTATTGGGCTGAATGTTATGGCACCGCGCCATTTTTACCAACTACACGTGAAGAAATGGATGCACTTGGCTGGGATAGCTGCGACATAATAATTATCAGTGGTGACGCTTACGTTGATCACCCTAGTTTTGGCATGGCGGTAATTGGTCGTGTACTTGAAGCGCAAGGTTTTAGAGTGGGTATTATTGCCCAGCCAGAATGGGACTCTAAAGATGCATTTATGGAGCTCGGCAGACCGAATCTATTTTTTGGTGTAACAGCTGGGAACATGGACTCAATGATCAACCGCTATACTGCCGAAAAACGTATGCGTCATGATGATGCTTACACGCCAAATAATGTCGGTGGTAAACGCCCCGATCGCGCCGTAATGATTTACTCTCAAAAATGCCGTGAAGCATATAAAGGCATCCCCATTGTTATTGGTGGTATTGAAGCCAGTCTGCGCCGTATTGCTCATTACGATTACTGGCAAGAAAAAGTACGTCGTAGTATTTTGTTTGATGCAAAAGCCGATATTTTAATTTACGGCAACGCAGAGCGTCCGTTAGTTGAAGTCGCACATCGCATTGCTGCGGGTGAAACGATGGATACTATTCAGGATATTCGTGGCACAGCCGTTATTCGAAAAGAACCGTTACCAGGTTGGCGTGGTAGCGACTCTACCGCGATAGATAAAATTGGTAAAATAGATCCTATTCCAAATCCATACGGCGCGGATGATGTTGGCTGTAGTAAGTCTGAATTTAAACAAGCCGGTATTGATTTAAAAGCGGAAGCTGCAAAACCAATTATGGTCCAGCCCGCGCGTCCTAAACCGTGGGAAAAAACTTACGTTAAATTACCAGCCTATGAGCAAGTCAGCGTTAATAAACCTTTATATGCGCATGCTTCGCGTATTTTGCATCAAGAAACAAATCCTGGTTGTGCAAGGGCGTTGTATCAGCGTCATGGCGATCGATCTATTTGGGTAAATCCCCCAGCATATCCGTTGGAAACCCATGAAATGGATGCTGTATTTGGTTTACCGTATCAGCGTATTCCTCACCCAAGTTACGGTGATGCGAAAATACCGGCTTACGACATGATTAAAACCTCGGTGAACATTATGCGTGGGTGTTTTGGTGGTTGTTCGTTTTGCTCAATTACAGAGCATGAAGGGCGTATCATTCAAAGTCGTTCGCAAGAGTCAATTATTGAAGAAATTGAACAAATTAGAGATAAAGTACCAGGCTTTACCGGTGTTATTTCTGATTTAGGTGGCCCAACGGCGAACATGTATAAATTGCGTTGTACCAGTAAAAAAGCAGAAAGTACCTGCAGACGTTTATCATGCGTATATCCAGATATTTGTAAGCACATGGATACAGATCATACGCCAACAATAGACTTGTATAAAAAAGCACGTGAAGTTAAGGGTATTAAAAAGGTGTTGATTGCGTCGGGTGTGCGTTATGACTTAGCAGTACGCGACCCTCGCTATGTTAAAGAGTTGGTAACGCATCATGTCGGTGGCTACTTAAAAATAGCCCCAGAGCATACCGAGGATGGTCCATTATCAAAAATGATGAAACCAGGTATGGGCGCGTATGATCAGTTTAAAGAATTATTTGATAAATACTCAAAAGAAGCCAGTAAAAAGCAGTATTTAATTCCTTACTTTATTTCAGCTCACCCAGGGACAAAAGATGAGGACATGGTAAACATGGCTTTATGGCTTAAGTCGAATGACTTTAAGCTAGATCAAGTGCAAAATTTTTACCCATCACCCATGGCTAATGCGACAACTATTTATCATACAGAGATGAATTCTTTACGTAATATAAAAAATAACTCAGAAGTCGTGCCTGTCCCTAAAGGGGCACGTCAACGTAGATTGCATAAAGCAATTTTACGTTACCATGACTCAGCTGGTTGGCCGATGATACGTGAGGCACTGCGTAAAATGGGTAAAGCTAATTTAATTGGTAAAGGGCCAGGCTGTTTAGTGCCTGAAGAAGGACGTGATGAAAAAGCCGGTAAAGGTAGTAGCAAGGGAGGGCGACCTGCATTAACGCGCCACACAGGTTTTAGCCAATTTAAAAAGGCAAACACTAAGCCTAAAGTCGGTGGTAACCGCCAAAGAGCCCGATAATAGGGTTTATACCAACCGGCATAAAGATTTGAACAATTTAACGAATTAAATCACTCTATAACAGGCATTGATCAGACCCCTAGGCAACTTTTTGGATTTTATATAAATGCAACGCATGTCCACCAATGAGCCTTATTATTTTTTCCCTGAACTCATCAAAACCATCCAAGCTGATTTTGTCGC
>NZ_JACJEM010000130.1:0-903 GCF_014164085.1 Pseudoalteromonas sp. SG45-5
GTATGATTGTGCTTAAAGATGATTTTGTAGGTTCAACCAAAGAAGTAGAACAAGCGCTTGTGGCTGCCGTTCGCAATCAAATAGGCGCTATTGCATGCTTAAAAAATATCGTTAGTGTCGATAGGCTGCCAAAAACTCGTTCAGGTAAAATTTTACGTAAAAACCTACGTCAACTAGTCGATGGCGAAGAATTACAAATACCTTCAACCATAGACGATGCCAGTATATTTGAAGAAATAAGCCAACAACTTACACAACGATAACCCCCAACCAATAAAAGCCATTTTTAAAAATGGCTTTTATTCTAAATTAATCAGTTTTCTGGTACATCCCCCTCTTGAACCATTATTGTTGTTTGAAGTATAACTTGGCAAAGCCACATTCGATTTCACTGAGCTACAACGACACAAGTCAAGTGTAACTTGGCATAATATTGAAGCTTATAATGGTATAAAGTTATTAAATACAGACTTTAAAAAAGCCAATTTCATGAAAATACAGCCAAGTTTAGTTGACTACTATGTGCTGTGAGCGGTCATTGAAGTGTAACTCGATTCTGCCCCATAATAAGTTAACGTAATTACTCTAAGGCTGGCTTTGAGCGAAAAGCAGACGTTTACTCTTTTAAATAATTTATTATTTATTGAGGTTAAATCTAGCTCAACTTGTTGTTAATTTTTAGGGCGGGGGATTGTTTATTTATGCTATCTTGTAAATAAATATTTAACTAGGGGCTGTTGATCTTTCACATTGGTAGCCAAATCATTGCACATGCCAACGCTAACATACTCTCAAACTGTAATTTCAATTTATCGTACCTTGTCGCTATAGCACGGAAGTGCTTTAGCCTTGCAAAGGCATTTTCAACTAAATGCCTATATTTATATAAGCACCAATCAATAT
>NZ_JACJEM010000131.1:0-881 GCF_014164085.1 Pseudoalteromonas sp. SG45-5
AAAATTAGCAGCCTCAGTAAAGGCCCACGCTAAATAACGATTACCATTCTTCTGATTCGTAGCGCCTTTTTTCTTTCCATTGCTGTACCTTGCCCCTTTAACACAGCGGCAATACGATGAGAAGTTTCCTGGGCTATCAAAACGTTTAATCGTGCCGGTTTCTAACATAATAGTCAGTGCTAAAGTATTTCCAATTCCATCAATACTGGATAGGTTTATAAACTCAGGGGAGAGTGATGTTTGTTTTAAAATAGCTCCCTCTATTGCATTGATTTGCTGTTGAGCACAGCGTATTAATGAGAGGTTAGAAATGACTGAGAGTGCTGTATTCATTGAGCTAAAGTCTGCGTGTACCTGCTCAGTATTAACGCCTTTCCTTATAGCGGCCATTTGCTTTATTTTGTTACTACTGAGCTTGTATCCAAGGTGTCGCATGTAACAACTTTGCACCGATAATAAGTTTTTAGTGGACTGTTGAACAATGTCCATTCGTTTACGCATTAAGTCGCGAACAGCCCTGAGTTCACGGGGGTAAATATAGCCTTCAGGCAGAATATTTAGACGTAGCATTTCAGCTAGCCAACGTGCATCACTATTGTCATCAACATGTTTTAAGCCTGAATATTGCTGGATTGCAGCAGGGTTCGCTAAGTGTAGTTTAAATTCTGCATCCATTAATGCATCAACTAACCAATACCAATTAAATGTTGATTCGACAACAAGCCCTGTTAACTTGTCTTTATAAGGGGCTAAAAAAGATAAAATGACAGAAATGTCATTATTTAAACGTTTACAGCTAAGCGTTTCACCCTGTTCATTAATGATAGCAATAACACTATTATTTGAATGCAAGTCAATTCCACCATATAGTTTCATACTAA
>NZ_JACJEM010000132.1:0-880 GCF_014164085.1 Pseudoalteromonas sp. SG45-5
ACGTCATTACTAGGTGCGTAGTCATATTTAAATTGAGTCTAAATAATAAGAACACTTGATTTTTGAATAAAGAGATCAAGAAAACACAGCTGCCTGCTTGACCGGAACTTTCTAATGGGTGACCCTCAGGGTCTTATCCAAGGTACTTTGTGTTGCGGCATTGATGCTTGTTTGCGCGTCAGCCAAGGTTTGATTCAGGTTTTTAGCCGCTTGTAGGCCAACTTTAGCTTGCGCATTCGCACTGAGCTTTTGGCCTGTCTCACTGATATATCTCTGGCGTGCTGCCGATTCAATATGGTGACTTACTATAGAGTTCCCCAACGCATTGCCAAGTGCATCGGCTAACGAGAGCAGTTAGCCGATTTTAAGATTTCCAAGAACAACTAAACTCGACACCCACTCTAATTTAACACAAGAACAACTAAACTCGACACCCACTCTAATTTAACAAGAAGAACAACTAAACTCGAACAACTAAACTCGACACTCACTCTAATTTAACAAGCAAAGCTGTATTATTAGATTTACTTTTTAGGTCAATGATTAGTGCTTTACGACTACGTTAATTTTATTTCATCCAGTAAATCAGCAATCATCACTCTTAAACCTAAATTACACGCATGAAAATGACTGCATGATGCAGTTTTAACTTTTCTACTGAGTAATTTAAGGTTTATGCTAATAGCTTTTCACAATTACTTATATTAGCTCGCCGTTTTCTGCTTAAGTTTTCACAATAACTTGCTTGTGAGGTCGGCCTGCCTACTGCGCCGTGAAATACGCGTGTAAATTGTGTGGTGAGTTTTAACCAGTTTTCAGAGGAAATATTGACTCTTTCGAGTAAGGGTAAGTGTGTACTTTCAATATACCCTCGTTTGTC
>NZ_JACJEM010000133.1:0-876 GCF_014164085.1 Pseudoalteromonas sp. SG45-5
CTTGTTCAATGAGTGTATTCATGACTTACCTCCAAATATGGGATAACCCCAAGGTAAGTGTGGCTCAAATGGTCAGAATAGGATCTCCGCGTAGCGGCTTAGTTCAACAATTTTATAGTGCGCTCGTCGCGCATATATCTGCCAATGTCACGCTCATGTATTCAATAATTCTTTTTTAACAAATAACTTAACACATTGCTACATATAATTTTTATTAGCACTCAAACTATTAATAAAAGAGAAAATGCGCTCGTCGCTCATTTTCTTGAATATGGGAGCAGCACAACTATACTGTATATAAATACAGCATTATTATTGGTGGTAATATGAAAACACGTTCTCCATTTTTAAATTATATAGCTGATTATATGTTGGTACGTCAGTATTCATTACGCACCGTAGATACGTACCTAAGATGGATTGCATCTTATATCCATTTTCATAATAAACGCCATCCCGCCTCAATGGGAGACAATGAAGTCGAGCGCTACTTAGAACATTTAGTGTTAAAGCAAAACGTTGCACCACGTACGCAAGCCACCGCATTAAATTCATTATCATTTTTATACAAGCACATAATAAAAAAAGAACTCTCATTAAATTTAAATTTTGCCCGCAGTAAAAAACAAGCAAAGCTCCCTGTCGTGATGACCCCAGAGGAAGTTAAAATGTTGATGGCTCATTTAAATAAGCGCTATTATTTAATTGCAGCTCTTATGTATGGAAGTGGTTTAAGAGTGATGGAAGCGGCGCAATTAAGGGTGAAAGATATTGATTTTGATTATAAATGTATTCAAGTATGGAATGGAAAAGGTAATAAACACCGCATTGTAACGCTGGCCATCGAGCTAATTCCTATGCTGAGAAATCAAATTT
>NZ_JACJEM010000134.1:0-788 GCF_014164085.1 Pseudoalteromonas sp. SG45-5
CTTGTTCAATGAGTGTATTCATGACTTACCTCCAAATATGGGATAACCCCAAGGTAAGTGTGGCTCAAATGGTCAGAATAGGATCTCCGCGTAGCGGCTTAGTTCAACAATTTTATAGTGCGCTCATCGCGCATATATCTGCCAATGTCACGCTCATGTATTCAATAATTCTTTTTTAACAAATAACTTAACACATTGCTATATATAATTTTTTATTAGCACTCAAACTCTCAATAAAAGACAAAATGCGCTCGTCGCTCATTTTCTTGAATATGGGTGCAGCACAACTGAACTGTATATAAATACAGTATTATTAATGGTAATATGAAAACACGTTCTCCATTTTTAAATTATATAGCCGATTATATGTTGGTACGTCAGTATTCATTACGCACCGTAGATACTTACCTAAGATGGATTGCATCTTATATCCATTTTCATAATAAACGCCATCCTGCCTCAATGGGGGACAATGAAGTCGAACGCTACTTAGAACATTTAGTGTTAAAGCAAAACGTTGCACCACGTACGCAAGCTACCGCACTCAATTCATTGTCATTTTTATACAAGCACATAATAAAAAAAGAACTCTCATTAAATTTAAATTTTGCCCGTAGTAAAAAACAAGCAAAGCTCCCTGTAGTGATGACCCCAGAGGAAGTTAAAATGTTGATGGCTCATTTAAATAAGCGCTATTATTTAATTGCAGCCCTTATGTATGGAAGTGGCTTAAGAGTAATGGAAGCGGTGCAATTAAGGGTGAAAGATATTGATTTTGATTATAAATG
>NZ_JACJEM010000135.1:0-788 GCF_014164085.1 Pseudoalteromonas sp. SG45-5
AATATCTATTAGATCACAGCGAACGGATGGGTTCAAGGTTAAAAAGCAATCAATTTAAAATAGTAGAATACGTTCCTAAAAAGAGTAATTCTACAGCCTCAACGCCGTTTTAAGCGGCAAATTGCAGTTGGCTAAAATAAGTGAGGCACGAACAAAAAGCCAACTGTAATTTGTCCGACTTGAAAACCCTTGTTAGGCAACATTTAGCACCATAATTGTTTCATCAAACTCATCTTGTTCAACAACGCTAAAATTAAAGCGCTCAAAGAAGCCTTTCATTACATCATGCCCTTCAACGTAGCATATTGAAATAGCTTTACAATCGTCTCTAAGCTTGATTTCGTCGAGGGCTAATTCAATTGCTTTCGTGCCATAACCTTTTCTTTGATGCGGTACGTCGATCATGAATTGATCAATGTAAATTTCATTTGGTTTTTCATCTTCGTAGTTAGGAAAGTACTGGATAAAACCAACTGGATCTTCATTGAAATAGACTGCTCGATTAACATAGTGTTCGTTAAACTTAGAACCTGCAATTGATTCTGCATTTAAAGCGACGAACTCTTCTTGTTCTTTTGTAATTTCTAGTAAGATAATATCTTCCCAATTATCTTTAGTAACTTCTCTCAAGCTAATTGTCATAGCTGAATAATACTCCTTGTTGCCTAACACTTTAGTATTTATGCAACACGCGGTTTGTGTTGCATAATCGCTTGTTGGACTGAGGCGCTACCTGCTCGGTATATCAGAGTTGGTGTTGTTTATGCTATGGGAATTTGCTTTTTAGA
>NZ_JACJEM010000136.1:0-786 GCF_014164085.1 Pseudoalteromonas sp. SG45-5
AGTTTACCGTGGGTGAATAATATCTATTAGATCACAGCGAACGGATGGGTTCAAGGTTAAAAAGCAATCAATTTAAAATAGTAGAATACGTTCCTAAAAAGAGTAATTCTACAGCCTCAACGCCTAATTAACAGGCAAAAAATAGTTGGCTAAAATAAGTGAACGTAGTGAACAAAAAGCCAACTGTTTTTTGTCCTTGTTTAATTTCTTGTTAGGTTTGAATGTTACTCCATACCGCTACCAAAAATAACGTACAAACTATAGTGCCCATTTTCACACCTGGTGGAATGCCTTTTTTCTGAATTGAATACTTTGGAAAAAAAGGATTGAAAAATACAGGTATTTCTTTACCTAGCTCAAACTCATTCATTCGTTTTACTGCCAAATTTTTTGAGTTAGCAGTTTCTGGACTGTTTATAAAGAAATTTCTTGAGTGATATTGAACACCTTTAACTGTGTAACAATACTCAATAATAATTTCATGTTCGCCTAAACAATCCGAGTATTTAAGTTCTTCAACATAGAGTTGTGTAATACGTGCGTTAATTTCAGGCCACGCATAAGCATAAACAGAAATTAATAAAATGAACCAAACGGCCACATTTACTAAAATAGCTACACCTAATAACAGCCAATCTATCACCAATATTCACCTCAAACCTAACAATTTTATAGTGCGCTCGTCGCGCATATTTCTGCCAACGATACGCTCATGTATTTTATAAATCATTTTTATCAAATAACTTAATACATTGCTATATATAATTTTTTATTAGCACTCAAACT
>NZ_JACJEM010000137.1:0-786 GCF_014164085.1 Pseudoalteromonas sp. SG45-5
ATCAGAGTTGGTGTTGTTTATGCTATGGGAATTTGCTTTTTAGAGGCTCTAGCTAAATCAGCTAATTTAATCAGCTTACCTATTATAATTTAAGCTATCCCTGCGTTGCTCAGCATTTATTATGTCCCTATTAAACCTAATATTTAACCGTTAAGCAATGATATTTTTCTCACGCAAAGCCGCTACTAGCCTGAACAATTAAGCAGGTTAACTCATTGATTCTATTTAGCAGGCTAGCCCGCTAACTCGTTCGCTCTGTTTTAATCGTCACTATATCCGATTCTGATATACCAATAAATCGTAAGGTACCCACCTTGCATGACTGGCAAGGCCAATGCTGTACCAATGGCGCTTTTTCTGCCTTTGCTTTCAGCTTCACGGGTTTGAGTGGAATTGATACCTGAGACCTTATTAACGCTAACTTTCGCTTTCTACACGCATTAGCTAAAAAGCCATAGTGGCGAATGCGCATAAACCCTTTGGGCAATACATGTTGTAAGTAGCGCCGTAAAAATTCATCACAACTCAGAGTCATGACTTTATCGCGGTTGTTATCTGCATAATCGCGGTATTTAAAGCTCACTGTTTCTTCAGTTGCTGACACTAATCGCGGTTCTGACATCACGCCTTTTCGGGTATAACGAGCAAGGTAACTAACTAGCTTTTCACTGTACGTTAAACAGGCTTTGCTATACACGCACCATTTGGTTGGTGTGCTTACCTTCGCGAATGAACTATCGCATTCATTGAGCGCCGCCAGCATTTTACCTCTAAAGACTGTTGATA
>NZ_JACJEM010000138.1:0-780 GCF_014164085.1 Pseudoalteromonas sp. SG45-5
ATCAGAGTTGGTGTTGTTTATGCTATGGGAATTTGCTTTTTAGAGGCTCTAGCTAAATCAGCTAATTTAATCAGCTTACCTATTATAATTTAAGCTATCCCTGCGTTGCTCAGCATTTATTATGTTCCTATTAAACCTAAATTTAGCTTGATAAGCAACCACATTATTAAAACACACAGCCGCTATTAGCCTGAACAATTAAGCAGGTTAACTCATTGATTCTATTAAGCAGGCTAGCCCGCTAACTCGTTCGCTCTGTTTTAATCGTCACTATATCCGATTCTGATATACCAATAAATCGTAAGGTACCAACTTTGCATGATTGACAGGGCCAATGTGGTATCAATGGATCTTTTTCTGTTTTTGGCTTCACTGGTTTACATGTGTGTGACTTTTGAGTCCTTATTAACGCTAACTTTTGTTTACGACATGCATTGGCTAAAAATCCATAGTGACGAATACGCATGAACCCCTTTGGCAGTATATGTTGTAAATAACGCCGTAAAAATTCGTCACAACTCAGTGTCATGACCTTATTCCGGTTATTATCTTTATAATCACGGTATTTAAAACTCACTGTTTGTTCATTCGCTGATACCAACCGTGATTCTGACATCACGCCTTTTCGGGTATAACGCGCAAGGTAACTGACTAACTTTTCACTGTACGTTAAACAGGCTTTGCTATACACGCACCATTTGGTTGGTGTGCTTACCTTCGCGAATGAACTATCGCATTCATTGAGCGCCGCCAGCATTTTACCTCTAAAGACTGTTGATA
>NZ_JACJEM010000139.1:0-771 GCF_014164085.1 Pseudoalteromonas sp. SG45-5
AAGCGGTAATCTCGTATAATTTACTTCGCCAAAAACAAACCTTACGAGATTACCATGCCCCGATTAATGCTCACTGATAAGTTGTGGTCGAAGCTAAAATCAATTTTGCTTGAAGATAGAGTTTATAACAAGCTTGAACACAGACAAACGATGGAAGGAATTTTATATCGCTTACGTGTTGGTTGCCCATGGCGTGACCTCCCTGAGTGTTTTGGTTTATGGAATACTATTTACCGCCGATTTCTACTTTGGTCTAAAAAAGGAATATTAATAAGGTTGTTCAAATCATTATCCGCCAATAGTGACACTGAGTGGGAATTCATTGATGGCAGTTATGTTAAAGCACACCAACACAGTACAGGTGCTGCGTCTCAACAAGAACAAGCGATAGCATTAAGTCGTGGCGGTAATACAAGTAAAATTCATTTAGCTGTTGATAGTTATGGCTTACCAATTGAATTTATTATTACAGGCGGCGATGTTCATGATAGTAAAGTGGCAAATGAACTGATTGAATTATTGCCCGAAGGCGATTTTGTTATCGCAGACAAAGGCTATGATAGTGAAGTCATTAGAAATAAGGTTCGAGAGAGAAACTCAAGCCCAGTGATCCCTAGAAAGAAAAACTCAAAAACAGGTAATGGTGATATTGATTGGTGCTTATATAAATATAGGCATTTAGTTGAAAATGCCTTTGCAAGGCTAAAGCACTTCCGTGCTATAGCGACAAGGTACGATAAATTGAAATTACAGTTTGAGAGTATGTTAGCG
>NZ_JACJEM010000013.1:0-83738 GCF_014164085.1 Pseudoalteromonas sp. SG45-5
AACAACACCAAACTCCCACTTTATATTCTGCATAAAATACAGTAATCGATTGAACCAAAATAGGAACTCAGCTATGGTTTGTTTATCAATAAAAATAAATAAAAAAACGAGTTAATCTACAGGCTTGTTATGTGCCTAGGAGTTACATTGTCAGTTATCGCAGATACACCAAAACCTCCATACTTTGCTGTAATTTTCACTTCCACACGCACGGAAGGTGATAATGGGTACGGGAAGATGGCAAATAGAATGGTTGAATTAGCAGAACAACAGCCAGGTTTTTTGGGAGTGGAATCAGCAAGAGAAGATGTTGGTATAACAGTTTCTTATTGGGCAGATCTCGATTCAATTAAAAATTGGAAAGCTAACTCAGAGCACTTAGAAGCTCAAAAAACTGGACGTAAATTTTGGTACGAATCTTTCAAAGTTCGTATTTCAAAAGTAGAACGAGATTACGGCATATAACAACACGCCCTGAGGTGGACAGCAAGCGCTAAAGCTCACTTTCCACCGCAAATTTTAACAGCGGTGATCCCTTACTTTTCAAGAATTAGAATGACACCCATCCTAATTGTTACAAAAAAAGTCAACAAAAACAGTATGAAGAGTGCGTTGTTATAAATAATGAATCACGTAAAAAGCTGAGTAATGTAGACAAGGTGAAAGTAAAAATAGACAGCACAATAGGGCGGCGACAGCTGTTTATTAAAGAATGGCAAACGACTCGACTGTTTTGAGCCTGCTTTCCTTTAAATAAAAAGCGGAATATTACAGTGAATAAAGGCATGAATAAATTGACCTTACGGGGTCAAATGAAAGTGAATGCCTTTAGTTTACGCTGCGGCAACTGTATTGCCTTGTTCATAATATAGAAAAGCTGCAAAACACGATGCATTAAGAAGGATAAGCCATTTTACCCTAAATAAAAGCCACTCAAACACCCGTAATCCCTTCCAAAACGCCAATCAAAACAACACCAAACTCTCACTTTATATTCTGGATAAAATACAGTAATAGATTGAACCAAAATAGGAACTCAGCTATGGTTAATTCATCAATAAAAATAAATAAAAAACGAGTTAATCTACAGGCTCGTTAGTGTTCTTAAAATGAAGAGTTTAGATTTCGCGTTTTTGTGCTCATTCATACGAGCTAAGCATTATACACCAGAAGAAAATCCATATCGCTTGGCGTTGAAGCAGTTGAATTTCCCTTTGGCATTTTTCTTTTGTTTCATTACATGGCTTACTTTGATGCATTTTGGTGTTATGGATAAAGTAAATAGTTACTGGCCACAAGAGTATGTTGAGCCAAGTAAATTTAACTTTTTCTCACCAGTTACTTTTATTCTTATTCCTTTATGGTACGGAGTTTATAGATTTACAAAGGCCTATTTTTTAAGAGAATCTAAACAGAAAGAGATCGGGCTTTATTTCAAAGTGAAAAGTATTGAACAGGTTCCCAAATTTATGAACGTATTTTGGTTCTTATATTTGTTTTCATCTCCTGCTGTAATATTTTCTAAAGATCCAGTGATTATTGGTAGTGTTTTTTTTGTCATCGCAATAGTAGAGTTGTTTGTTCGTTTTAAATTCGGAACATCAGAACACTAACAAGTCAATAATGGCAAGGACGCAAAGTGCATAGCTTGCGCTCCTTCGTCGCTAAGTTCTGCCATGCATTTGTGCGCCCCATATTGCGGCGTTAGGTGTTTCTCAGGTTTGGAGTTCAAATGGGATTTAAGTTTTGGTTCGTTAGAGCATTAAAAGTATTTCTTGGAGTAGCAGCCTTACTTTTTATAGTTGAGTTGCTTAAACAGCATTCAGTTCAAGAAGCATTAATTTTTGCTTGTACTTGGTCTTTGATTACAACAACAGTGTTTATATGTTCAAGATTATATCAATCACGTAAAGGTGTAGAGTGTGCTTTGTGCAATGATATTCCAGACAAAAGTGATAAAAACACCTAACAACACGCCCTGAGGTGGACAGCAAAATAATTAGAATGATACCCATCCTAATTGTTACGAAAAAAGTCAACAAAAACAGTATGAAGAGTGCGTTGTTATAAATAATGCATCACGTAAAGAGCTGAGTAATGTAGACAAGATGGAAATTAAAATAGACGTCCAAATAGGACGACAACAGCTGTTTATTAAAGAATGGCAAACAACTTGGCTGTATAGAGCTTGCTTTCCTTTAAATAAAAAGCGCAATATTACCGGCAACAAGGGCATGAATAAATTGACCTTACGAGGTCAAACGAAAGTGAATACGCAATGGCAACTGTATTGCGTAGTTCATAATATAGAAAAACTGTAAAACGCGATGCATTAAAGAGAAGCAATCCCTTTTAAGCCAAAATAAAGCCACTGAAACACCCGTAACTCCTTCCAAAACGCGACTAAAACCCACACTAAACACTTTTTAATATTCTGCGTAAAAACACAGTAATCAATTGAACCAAAATAGGAACTCAGCTATGGTTTGTTTATCAATAAAAACAAATAAAAAAACGAGTTAATCTACAGGCTCGTTAGTAGCACCGGGAGTTTATGCTGTTTTGAAATTTCTAATAATGTTTTCACCGTGCTTCGTATATTGGTTTTACTATGCTTATGAAGCAGAACTACCTTTCAAGATTCCTTTTAAATCTTTTTTTAGTAGTGATGAACGTTACGATGCAGAAAAAAATATTTATAAAGATGTACCTTTTAACGTCATAAAAGAAAATGAACTGAAAAGACTGAAAGCAACCTTAATTGCACTAATAACACCTATTGTTCTATGTGTAGTAGCATGGTTTTATGATGCGAAAAACTCAGAATCATTAGTTAGCTTTTTATTATTTACCTGTTCAGCTCCATTCATTATTTTTTTAAAGGGAGTTTCGGAGTTTTATTATACATGTACATATTTTAAGGAGCAGTGAGTGTGCTACTAACAAATAATATAAGCCTTACTAGATTTACCTCTTTAGGAGAAATACATTTCAGCAATCAAACTATTCTTTACTTTATTGCTTATACTGCTAGTTTTCGCTTTAAGTGTTATTGGTAATAACTCATCAAACTTATCTCATATCCCAGATGAATTTATTGATGATTTCAAACTATTAAATGCTGATTTATCTCAAAATAGATATAATGAGGCATTAATTAAATTAGAAGCTTTAATTAAGCAAAATGAAAAATTGAACCAGCAAACTTTAATATGGATATATGAAACACAAGCACAAATACATACTGATCAATATCACTTTCATTTCGCTATAGACTCATTAAAAAAAGCAAAAGTAATAAATCAACAAAATAACAAATATCAACAAAAGATAATTTATCTAACAAATTTAATTGAAAAGAATCAAGCAGAGCGAAAACTCCGTAAAACTTATCGAGATGCACGTAATACAGGTATTGCTAAATCCCTAAACAACAAAGTGACAATTGCTTATTTTTACCTTGATGATAATCGTTGGAGTAAGTGGTCAAATAAAGCCAGAATAACGAATTCTAATAATTTAAAACAAGTTATTACTTGGTATAAACAACAAGCTAAAAATTATGACATTGATGGATTAACCTTTAATACACGTTATTTTTTTTTACGGAGTCCTAAAGGTCTTGGCAGAGAATGGATCAGAAAAAGAGAGTTTTTTGATTATGCGTCGAAATTATTAGCTAACCAATTGGGTTATCGTTCTCTCCATGATTTTGTTGATAGTATGCGACGTGAAAACCCAGATGACGCAGTAGCAATGGTATTTCATAGTAATGCTCAAGCACGTTCATATGCTGCTTCTTGTCCTAAAACTACAAACAGTAATTGTAAATTTGAATATGTGATGCTAACTGAAAAAATGAATAATTCTGCAAGCAGTTGGGCAACAACACAAACACAGTCGCATGAAATACTTCACTTATTTGGAGCTGCTGATTTATATAACATTGAAGGTGCGAAGAACTATGCAGTAACAGATGTTATGAATTATTACAGTAAAGAATTGAAATATGCTTCTATTTCACCATTAACAGCTTGGTCAATAGGCTGGAATGAACTACCCGAAACACCATTTGTTGTAAATAAAATAAAGGATTAATAATGGAAATAACGTCAATAGAACAAAACACCATATTTATGCTAATTAACTTAGGTTACGCCGTGATCAGTTTATTTGTTAGTGTAATTGCATTGGTTATTATTGATAAAGTGATTTTTAAACAAATTGATTTTATTGAAGAAATCAGAAAAGGGAACATCGCAGTAGCAATTTTTCAATCAATGATTTTATTGTTTATCGGCATAGTTGTTTCTGCCGCGATGACATAAAATATCTGCCGAACTTAATATAAGCTAGCATAAATCTGAAATTACTAACACTTATGCTTACTATATTGTCTATCACTTTACAGGGATAGTTAATTCCGGCAATTACGAAAATAGTGAAATAGTTTGCATGATATGAATTACATCTAAGCTATTCAGCAGGACTTTGAATAGTTATCTAGGCTCCGCTTACTTCACATTTAGCCAATTATTAAAACCCCATTAATGGGACATTGAGGCTGTAGAATTACTCTTTTCAGGAACATATCTTACTGTTTCGAATTGATTGCTTTTCAACCTTGAATCCATCCGTTCGCTGTGATCTAATTGCAATTAAACTAGACACCCACTCTAACTCGTTTACGTGTAGCACTTGCTCATTTAGGTCTTTCTAAAAAACAGGATAAAAATATAGAGCGCGCATACCGCGAATACCCAAATGTATAATATTTAATAATAACGGCTCAATAGTCAGTTTTTAAAGGTATTAAAAGCCGAGCTTAGTAAAATAAGCTCGGCTTTTTTGTGTCAGGTTGTTTGTGATTAGGGTTTGTTTATCTATATTTTTTCTATTTTTATCAGTGTTTAGGTTTTTCATAAGATTTATTTTACTTATTTTTTCATGATGGCACTTTCATTAAGAAGGAAAGGTAAATGAAACTAAACAAACTAATAATCCCCCTATTTTTATCAGTAAATAGCGCTGTGCTTTATGCTAATCAAAATGCCAGTGAGCTAATTGAACCCATTATGGTAACTATTCCTGCTGGTAGTTTTCAAATGGGTAACACCGAAGAAGAAGATGCTCAACCTATTCATAAAGTGACACTAACTGAGTTTAGTTTAGGGAAATATGAAGTAACCGTAAGAGAGTTTCGACAGTTTGTTGAAGAAACTGATTATGAAATGCCAACCAAGTGCATTCATCAGTTAAATGGTTGGTTTAATTATGGAGAAACCAATGGTTCATGGGAGAACAACTCCCTCAATACCAGTGATTTTCAACCAGTAAATTGCATTGGTTGGCTCGCAGCCAACGCGTATACTCAGTGGTTAGCAAAAAAAACTGGCCGTCCTTATCGTTTGCCGAGTGAAGCAGAGTGGGAATATGCGGCGAAGGCTGGTACAACTAGTAAGTATTACTTTGGTGACGATCTTGAACAAGCCTTAGTTTGTGAATACGAAAACACCGCCGACTTAACCGGTGAGAATATTTTACAACGGGACTCGAGTACGAGTTATGTCAATTTTTTTAATGGCAAATCGAACTGTGTTGATCACGCGGCTTATGCAAGTATCGTTGGAATGTACAAACCTAATCCCTTTGGATTACACGATATCGTTAGTAATGTGGTTGAGTTCATTACTGATTGTTATAAAGATAATTATAAAAACGCGCACAATGGTGGTCAGGCTTGGATAGATAATGATTGTAAACACAGGGTAGCACGAGGAGGTAGTTGGCATTGGAATACTTTTCCCGTAAGCCAGAGGGGCGTCGTGGGTGAGGACTTTGTAGGGGCAGTAGAGGGGTTTCGAATTGCACTAGATGGAGCTGCTCCAGCTATATCTAGCAATACTGTAAAATTTATCAAAGCACTCAAAACAGCTCAACGCAGCGAACAATTAAGACGTGATGCTGTTTTACCTTACCCTGCCACTGTAACAAACTTAAAACTAGATAAAGAAGCGGGTATTATTACCTTAAAGTGGGATAAAAGTTCCCAAAGTGATATTGAAAGTTATCGAATCTATAGAAATGCAGCTACTGGCGGCGTGTTTAAACTATTAGCTGCAAATATAATTGAAACTACATTTAAAGATGCCAATATAGATAACCATCAATATGAATATACTGTTGTTGCGGTAAGGCATAATCAACAAGGTGATTACAGTAATGTCGTAAAAACGCCGACATCATGGGTGCATGCACCTGGCAGAGTGGAAGCAGAATCTGCCATTAAGTTTAGTAACGCTAGCATCGGAAGAACCTCTGATATTGATGGCAAATTTAATTTAACTGGAGGGGAGGGAATTAGTGATAATGCGATAATAAGCTATCAGCTTAAAGTCGCACACTCAGGAAATTATAACCTTAGCTACCGTGTAGCGGCTCCTAGAGATACAAAAGGTTTTGCAGTTGTAATCAATGGTAAGGAATTAGCAGTAGAAAAAATAACGAGTACAGGTGGTTATAAAAAATGGCAAACACAAAGAGGATCCACTTATTTTTATCTGAAACAAGGTGAAAATAAGCTGACCCTAAAATCACTTGATAAAAACTGGAAATTAAATTGGGTAAGCTTTAACCCAAATTAGTTTCTGTAAAGTACAAAATAAGAGGCAGTGATATTGCTGTCTCTTACTATTTTAAATCCAGTTTTGGATAACATTATAAATTTAATGCTAACAGTTTTTTTTCATTATTACGTCGCCAGTAGTCAGTCCCTTTTTTATCAATATATTGAGAATAAAAATCATAATTATCTTGCATACTTTGGGAGCTACAAACTAGTAACGCCATATCTAAGCTGAGATAAAGATCACCCGCCAACTCAGCTTGCTCAAAAGTACGCTGTGCATGAGTTGTAAATGCATCATCATTTTTCAGTGCTTGAGCTAACAATGTTTTTAAGTAGGAGTTCTTGGCATTATCCGTAGTAATATCATTAATAAGATTTTGTGCTTCTGCCAGATTATTTTGATTTATATAATATTCCATCAATTGCTGACGACTGCTTTGTGCAGCCCAAAAATCAGGTGTTAACGTTGCAAGCTCTAGTACTTGTTTTAAATGAGGCTCTTTATCTTGTAGGCTTTTAGCAAAAATGGCATAGTGATACGGCACTATAGCAAAGTGATAGTTAGGTATTTGATAGGCCTTCATTTTATTTTCTGCTTGTTGTAAATAAAGGTATTTATCATCCTCTTGCTGATGCTTATGGGCTAATACAGATAGGTAAGTTAAGGCGCTTAGCTCTCGTCGTTTATCTTGTGCATCAAAAGCTAATTGCACTGAATTAAGTAGGCTTTGTTTAATTGCTTGGTAATTGTCTTGGTTATGGTCTATCCAAGATTGCGTAAACCACGCGTCTGCTTGTCTGTGTAAATCATTAATACTTTGAAACTGCTTAATAGCATTACTGAGCTTATATTTACTTAAATCAAATAGCTCTTTACGGATTAATACCTCACTTTGAAAGAGCAAAGCATTGCCTACATGGTGTGTCTTATTTTGTGAAATAGCTATTTTTTCTAGTTTATTTGCCATCACCATCGCTTTATCAAGTTCCCCCATCATTATATAAGTATTAGCTAGATGACCAAGGATAATGAGATCATGTGGCGCTTGCTGATGAGCAATGGATAAATTTGCTTGCTTGAGTTCGAGTGTTTGGGCTTTATTAAGCAATTTTAAAATAACTGGCTGCTGTAAATGTTGTTGTAACTGATTTAAAGCGGCTTGTTGACTTACTCCAGATAATTGCCCTTGCCAATCTGCAAATGGGCCTTTTAATATAAAATCAATATATGTCAAATTATGATGTGTGCGAATAGTGCCAGATAAAATCAATGGGTGTTCTTTTGCTAAAAGTGGGTATTCAAACTCCGCTGAAACCTGAAAATGCGCCGTATTTAGCTGAGGTAATTCGGTAAAGCTAAAGAGTTCAGTATCATTGAGCTTAAAGGTTTCCGTCCCTCGTTGATTGCTTATTGCTATATAAGAAATATTAATAACTGAGCTCTCATCTGTTTGAGGTTGGTCAGTATTGTTATTAATGATAGTAAATACAAGAAGGGCAATACCGGTAAGTGCAATGGTTATCCAATGGTTTCGGCTTTTTGGTTTTGATAAAGTATTTGCATGCTGCAGTGGTTTATTTTGACTGATGTTGCAGTGTGCCTCAACATCAGAATGTTTAGAATCAATTTGGAGTTGCCACTGATAACCTCGTTTTGAAAAGGTTTTAATTGCGTGGTTACCCAACAGCCTCCTTAGATTGCTAATACTTTGAAAAACGGCTTGTTCCGATACAACTTTATTTTTCCAGACATGAGATAAAATATCTTCTTTACTAAAGACATGATTCGAATGCTCTAATAATAGTTTTAGTACTTTGGCTTCATTGTGTCGAATGGCTAAGTCATTACCATTTTTTTTTAGTACACAGCTTGTACTATCAAATTCAAAATTATTAAATTTATAACGCATTGTTTTTATAAAAATGGATCATTTGGTTATTTATTTCACTCATCTTAACTTATTAGCTGATAAAGAGTATAAGTTTGTTAATCATATATTAAAAATACTATGGCCCTGTATCCTGTGCAGCTAAAGGGGGCAATCTATGCTTGTCGCAAATAATTATGAGTCCAGTGGGCGAGGGCAACGCAATCCCCGATTGAGGATTGGTTGCTATGAAACTATAAACTCCCCCTCACTTTTGTGCTTTTTGAAGTAATATCTAAAACCAAAATGTCTGCCGATTTATGTTTGCTTTTGAGTAAGATTATATTGTCACTTACTGCGGTTATTTGATCACAAAATTTCGCACAAAACTCTTCGGTTTTACTACTTAAATTTTGTACACCTAACTCGTAATCGTAATAGTTTATTAATGGCTTGCCATTTTGTGTGTATTGATAATAAAAACCATTTTTTTCGGGATATATTTGAGTAAATAAATAGGGGCTTTTGAGTAAAGTGTTATCTGAATCATGGCGTATAACTTGACCTTTTACAAAGCTCAGTAGTTCGTCTTTATGGTTTAAAAAGAATGTATCATGCGCTCGTTTTATTTTTAATGTCGTTCTTTCATCAGTTGTAAGATTAAACTTTACTAGTTCATCATTGTGAGTTTTTTTATCAACATACAATATAGCGTCAGATTTGTTGTACCAAACTATAGGCTCACCAATAATCATGTTTAACCATTTTATCGAGAATCGGTTTGACTCCAACTCAATAATAAACGGTTTGTTATTTACACTGCTCGCCATACGCTTTCCTGACCAGTGCCAAACTGGTTTGGTTAAAGCAAATTCTTGCTTTGAATTTTCGAATAATATTCGTTCTTTGCCTGTCTCAATATGTTTGGCAAAAACCTGAGGATAGCCATTTTTTATTGATACATAGGCTATGTGTTTTTCATCCGGTGAAAGCGCTGCAGCTTTATCAATTGTATTTGAGTTTATTATTTTTTGGGGAGGTGAAAGCTGTTTTAATTTACTTAGTAAAATGTCTTGATCTGACTTGGCTTCAATAAAGTACATTTTATCTTTAATAATTTGCGGATAAACTAAAAAGTTATAGCTTTTGTAGTTAAGCGTTGTGAGGTCACCATTTAATGAGAGTTGCTTTAATTCACTGCCATTACTAAGTAATAAAGATTTATTGTTTTCAAACCAAGTTAAGAAGTACCAGTTATGATCTATTTGTCCGATTGAGACAACATCATTACTATCTAAGTTTAACAACTTTACTTCTGATAATGCTTGTTTATTAAAACCGACTAACGCTAATTGTGTTTGAGTCGGAGACAAAGCAAGTTTATAAGGTTTAAAGTAGTCATTTGGTTTAAGTAATTTTTCAGTTTGTCCTGACTCCAAATTATGCCGATATAAACTAACGTTTCGGCTATGCTCCGAACTATTTTGATTAGCCAAATAATAAAGTTGTTGGCGCTTATCTATAAAAAATAAACTATTCCAAGTTATATCGCTACGCGAAAAAAGTAGCTCTTCACTTACTACTTTTAATTGTGCGTCGAGTAGCAAGCGATTAAATGAAATACCTTTCTCATCTTGGCATGAATACACCAAGGCATTTTTGTGAGAATCCCATGCAAGGTAGGTATATGCGTTTAAAGTATCCTTTAAGGGCCAGCTTGAGCCAGTTACTAGATCTTTAATTAATATTTTTCTCTTGTTTGGTTGATTGGTATTTTGAATATACGCCATAAATCGTCCATCAGGACTGATTTGCATATAGCGCTCTTGTTCATTGCTTGCAGTTATTGGTTTTAGGTTTAACAAAGAAACCTGTTTACTTGTATCTGATAAACTAAAAAACACGCTAATTAGGATGAAAACAGGAATGAGGAGTAAAGATAATTTTAAATACTTTATAAGGGGGCTTTTTTTTGATAATGCATTTGCTTTTTTTTCTGGAAAGCGAACTTCGGAGTCTAGGCTGTAGCCTCGTTTAGGATGTGTTTTGATAATGCGTTTGTCATCATCAGATAACGCTTGCCTTAACAAGGCTATATTTCTACGAACTGAGTTTGGACTGTAAATTGCTTGAGGCCAAACAATTTCAAAAAGCGTTTCAGCTGCAATAACTCTTTTGGGGTTTTGTGCCAACGCCTTCAAAAGCGCCATTACTTTTGGTTCAATTACCTGAGATTTTTCTTCATATATAACCTCACCGGTTTTGATATTAATTAAAAAATCATCAATATAAAATTTATTTGGTAGTTCGTTTACGCTCAAACCTTTCCCATCCCACTGTTATTAATAGATATATATCCCTTAAGCTTTTCTTAACGTTTTCTTAATTACTAATTCATCGCTTTCTCTTGGTAACAACCGTTAAAAAGGAATCGAAAGGTCAGCGCCATATTAATAAATAAATTACAAAAGGAATACATAATGAAGCGATATTTAGTAACACTATTATTTTTAATAACAATTATCTGCAATCAAGCGCTTGCAGCAGATAAGCTAAACTACAATAAGCTAGCTAATGAGTTTATATCTGTTTTAAACAGCAAAGATTTAAAACAGGTCGAAGATTTTATTGTAAAAAACTTCTCGCCTGATGCACTTTCTCGTTGGGATAATACAGGAAAAGATCGTTATGTTGGTTATTCGATGAACGTAGCACTTTTTCATGGATCATTAAGCCTACTTTCAACAGAGCTTGATACTTCCAATAACCGTATACAGCACATTAGTAAAGTGCATTCAAAAAATACCGACATGCAGTACGAAATGGTTATCGATTTTAACGAAGAACAAGCCGTTACGGGCTGGTTTGTTGGAGAAACCCCCAAAAGCCTTGATATGATTTCTTTAACTGAGCCACAATTAGTTAATGAGGTAAAAAATTATAGCAATCTACTTGCTAAAAATGGCATTTTTTCAGGAACAATACTGCTTGCCAAAGGTAACAAAGTTTTATTTACTAAAGCGCATGGCTTAGCCTCTCGACGCTATGACGTTAAAAATAATTTAGATACTAAATTTCAAATAGGTTCGATGAATAAGATGTTTACTAGCGTCGCTATTTTGCAACTTGTTGAAGCAGGAAAAGTATTGCTTGATGATCCGATTACTAAGTTCATTGATAAAACGCTGTTAGGTAACGGAGACTTTGATAAAATCCATATTCACCACTTACTGAGTCATACATCAGGTATTAGTAATATAGCTGGGTTTGACGAAATACAGCATAAAGTACGTTCACTTGAAGATATTCAACACTTATACAGCTCCATTAAAACAACGTTTAAACCAGGCTCTCAATGGCGATATAGTAATACAGGTATGTTATTACTTGGTCAGGTGATTGAATCTGTTACTAAGGAAAGTTATTTTACATACATTGATAAAAACATCTATCAGAAAGCTAATATGCAACATAGTGGTAGTTTTGATTTGGATGTGCCTATTAGGAACACTGCGCGTAACTATTGGTTTTCAGTTGAAACTGGAGAAATTACTGAAAACTTAATGTTTCAATCAGTTAAAGGGGGTCCCGCTGGAGGTGGGTATTCTACTGTAGGCGATTTACATAAGTTCGCTTTAGCAATGCAAAATGGAACTTTAATTAGTCGTAAACTTTCCCAAGAAGCTCTTACTTCGAAGCCCGAACTTGGTGCAGAAAACTGGGGATATGGGTTTTCAGTGAGAGGCGCTGATAATAACAAAATAGTGGGTCATAATGGTGCTCATTTAGGTATGACAGCCAGACTAAATATGTATCAAGACAAAGGCTACATTTTAGTGGTATTAGGTAACTTTCAATCTTCAGCATGGCCTGTTGTGGCAAAAGTAGATCAATTGATAGAGCGTTTGTAATAAATACGTTCTAAGGAAATAAGTTGGCGGGATTGGTCTTTTCTCCAATCCCTTTTTAAATATTAGCAGGTGCCTATTTTTATATTTTTCGCACAATCGTTAGGCATTACTCGATTGACCCTGATTGATAGCAAGGCGATTATCAAATTAATTGAATAGTAATTGAGCCCGGTTGGTCTAGTTAATGTTTATTCAAATAGGCAACAAATCACTAAAAGTGATCTATTAAACGCAGTGTTTTAAAAGTTGAATATAGCTAGGGTTATTAACTAATACCAAACTGCATAAATTTTTGATCAATTTAACGAATTAAATTGCACTATAACGTCGTTAAACATTTTTTATTTAGAACAACTAGATACAAAAATTTTTGCCTAGTTCTAGCGTAATTTTCTTAACGTTAAATAGACCCCATATATAAGCAGATTGGTATAATTGAACAGATTCGACCTCTCAATATTTTTTTTCTGGTAGTATGGGCAGGTTATAAGCAGTTTAAGCAGTGAACACACTATGTTAAGTCCTTTTTTTCAGCAGCACGCTGATTACGTTTCTATCTCTCGTGAGCAGGGTTGTCGATTCGCTAAATGCGTAGCTGATGATTTTAATCCACTTCATGACAAAGATGCCAAAAAGTTTTGCGCGCCAGGAGACTTACTTTTTTCATTGGTACTAGATCGCTATGGTATTAGTGAACAAATGGAATTTACCTTTGCCGGTATGGTTGATGAAAACACCAAACTACATTTTCCTGAGGGAGCAGATGAGTTTGATGTAACCAATGGCGAAAAAGTTATTTTAAAGGTAAAGCGCAAAGGTAAAACCAGCCAATGCCCAACATTGACTAATAGCCTAATAAAAAACTATGTTGAGTTTTCGGGTACTACCTTTCCGCATGTGATTATTCCGTTAATGGGCAAGCAAGAGGTAATGATTAACCCTGCACGTCCGATGATCATTTACGAATCAATGCTTATTAATCTTGATAATCTTGATATTACAGCGCCAGTACTTGAGTTTGCAGAGCCAAGTTTTGAGTACGCAGGTAAGCGCGGAAAAATTACACTACGTTTTAACCTGTTAGAAAACGGCGTTAAAGTAGGGTGTGGTGAAAAGCATATGGTGGTTTCGGGTATACGCGAATACTGCCAAGCAACGGTTGACGATTTAATTGCATTTTACAACGAACGAAAAACAACGCTAAAACCAGCTTAAAATTAAAGCAAATTATAGTAGGCGTTAAATACAGCTGTATTTAACGCCTTTTTTATTGGTTAATTTACGCAGTGCGTTAATATGCGTACAATAGCGCTCTTTGTTATTTTAAAGCTAAGCCTATGTCTGTCACTACATTCTCATCACTTAATCTCGACCCGTTATTATTAACAGCGATTGAGCAAAATAATTACACTCAACCTACCGCAATTCAGATTAAAACTATTCCGCCTATTTTAGCGGGAAGTGATGTAATGGGCAGTGCGCAAACAGGCACAGGTAAAACCGCCGCGTTTGTTTTACCCTTGCTACATAAGCTTTTAAATTCCCCCAAAAAAGATGAGTTAGGACTTGCCCGCGTTGTAATTTTAACGCCAACGCGAGAGCTTGCTCAGCAAGTATTTGCCAGCTTTGAAAAGTACGCACAAGGCACTAACATTAATGGTGCTTTGGCGTATGGTGGCGTAAGTATTGGCCCACAAATAAAAGCGCTTAAAGCAGCGCAAGTTATTGTGGCCACACCAGGGCGTCTGCTCGATCATATAGTTAAAGGTAGCGTCGTACTTTCAAGTGTAGATTCGCTCGTATTTGATGAAGCAGACCGTATGCTTGATATGGGCTTTATTGATGAAATTAGACGTATATTGCGTCATATTCCGGGCGATCGCCAAACTTTACTTTTTTCAGCTACGTTTGATGACAGCGTGTTTGAACTGAGTAAAAAATTACTTAAAAATCCAGAACTAATTGAAGTTGATAAGCGCAACTCAGCCGCAGTTGAAGTAGAGCAAGTTATTTACGCTGTAGATGAAGACCGTAAGCGCGAACTTGTATCGCACATGATTGGCATGAAAAACTGGCGCCAAGTGCTTATTTTTACTCGCACAAAACAAATGGCCGACCAACTCGCTAAGGAAATGTGTAAAGACGGTTTAAAAACCGAATCAATACATGGTGACAAGTCGCAAGGCGCACGTGACCGCGCACTACAAAACTTTAAAGAAGGCGCTACTCGTGTACTTGTTGCTACTGATGTAGCGGCACGTGGTTTAGATATTTCTACACTTAGATACGTCATTAACTTTGAGCTACCATACATAGCAGAAGACTACGTGCATCGTATTGGTCGTACCGGTCGAGCGGGCGAACAAGGCCTTGCTATGTCACTGGTAAGTCTTGATGAGCAATGGTTGCTAGAAGAAATTGAAGTGCTACTCGATACGCGTTTAACTCCACAGTGGTTAGAAGGCTATGAGCCTGATCCAAATAAAAAGCCAAAAGATAATCGTAAAAATACCAATAAGTCGCGAAAAGATCGCGATAAAAAACGTATTACAGGAAAAAGAGAGCCAAGTAGACGCCGTAAATAATAGCTTTTCCTTTACTTTTTTGCCTATACTGGAGCTAATACATAGCCGAGGTAACGTAATGTTTGAAACTGATCAATGGGCATTTTCAGGTGTTGATGGCAAAATATCATTACACAAATGGCAAAAAATAATCGATCTTATCACGGGGCTTTTTTCAGCCCCGTCTGGTTATATAGTTCAGGCAACAAGTAAAGGCTATCGTGTTGTAATAAAAAGTAATGAAGGCGGCTCTCATTTTGAGACTAACCCTATACTTTCTCCTCATACCCCTCTTTTTTGTAAATACGTAGTCCAAAGTAATAATATTGTTTACGTCAACGCTGCAAGTCAAAACGAAGCGTGGAACACTCTACCAGAAGTTGCTGAAGACGGTGTTGAATCCTACTTAGGTCTACCTATTCATTGGCCACAAGGTGAAGTATTTGGCACGTTATGTTTAAAAGATACTAAAAAAACAAGCTATACCGATAAATATTTTGAACTGATAGAGCAGCTACGTGACTTAATTGAAGACGATTTAGCACTTATAAATAGCTTTGAACAAATGCGCGAAGTAGCCATGCTGGATGACTTAACTAATATCTATAACCGCCGTGCTCTTAATTTGTTAGCTCAACAAAAGCTAAGCTTAGCTTTTCGGCTAGGTTTTGATGTATGTTGTTTATTTATTGATATAAACGATTTTAAAAAATTAAACGACGCATGCGGACATGAAGTGGGTGACAAAGCATTAATTATATTGGCAGCTACATTAAAGGCACATTTACGAGATGCCGATATAGTTGGTCGTTTAGGTGGCGATGAATTTGTTGCTGTAATGCAGGTAAATGATAAAAATAAACTCAACGGTATTACTAATAAAATTTCGATTGAATATTCAAAAGCATTGGTTAAAAGCGGCATTTGTGATTTATCGCTAAGCATTGGTTATAGTTTTACCGAATCCAAAAAACAATCGTTTGAAACCTTACTTAATAGTGCTGATCAAGCAATGTATAAAAATAAACTTAGCAAAAAACGAGATAAGTAATGAAAAACGAAGGCAGTTGGAGTGTGTTTTTTATTAAAAGCAGACTCTTTGTTGATTGAGTAAATGTAAGTATATAGCATAAGTAGTTACTTAACTCTTTAGCTTGCATAGCTCGCCCCTCGACTAATACGCCTTAGTAGTAGGACTTATAAACGTGAACTTTTACAGTTTAAAACTATACTTAATTCATCGCTAATAAAAAGGTAGTTTGATGAAAGGTATTATTTTCACTGAATTTTTAGAAATGGTTGAAAGTCACTTTTCTGTAGAAGTGGCCGACCAAATAATAGAGCAAAATGATCTCGACTCTAAAGGTGCTTATACGAGTGTTGGTAATTACGATAAACAAGAGCTTATAAAGCTAATCACATCACTTAGTGAATGCGTGAACCTGCCAGTTGGCGTACTGCTTAAAGAATATGGAAAATACCTTTTAAGCCATTTTTTAATTTACTACCCCCAGTTTTTTCAAGACCTAACTACAACATTTGATTTTTTAGATACCATCGACAGGCATGTGCATGTTGAGGTTAAAAAGTTATATCGTGATGCCGATTTACCAAGCTTTCAAACTAAGCGTTTGAGCAGTACTAAAATGCAAATGTTTTATCACTCAAGTAATCCATTTGCGCTTTTAGCTGAGGGATTAATTGAAGGGGCTGCTAATCATTTTGGTGAAAATATACACGTAAACAGTGATATCAGTGAAAATCATCAAGTAGCTACTTTTAATTTAACGTTGGTAGATTAAGTATGGATGTAGCACTTTTACAAAGACGGTTTGAGAGAGAGCGGCTTGCACGCAAAGAAGCTGAAAAATTATTAGAGCAAAAATCGCTACAACTCTATGAAGCAAACGAAGTACTTAAAAATGCTGCTGAAAATTTAGAACGAGAGGTAGCCAGTAGAACACATGATCTCATACTAGCAAAGCAAGAAGCTGACTCTGCAAATCAAGCTAAATCTGGCTTTTTAGCGAACATGAGCCACGAAATTCGTACTCCTATGAATGCAATTATTGGTATGGCTTACCTTGCCCTTGATACGCAATTATCTGAAAAACAGCGAGACTACGTTGAGAAAATCCATTATTCGGCTCAGTCTTTACTGGGGATCATTAACGATATTTTGGATTTTTCAAAGGTAGAAGCGGGCAAGTTAGAACTTGAAAATAAACAATTTAACTTTAATCATTTTCTAGAAAACCTTGTTAATTTAATTAGCGGCTTAGCCTGTGAAAGAAACATTGAAGTGATATTTGATGTTGATCCTAAGTTGCCAGATTATTTTACTGGTGACGCCTTAAGATTAAATCAGGTCATTTTAAATTTACTCAACAATGCGCTTAAATTCTCAATGCGCGGGACTGTTACATTAGCTATTAATTTAATTAGTAAAAGTAGCAAATGCACTCACGTTGTTTTTTCGGTAACCGACAACGGCATAGGGATGACCCCGCCACAAGTTGAATCATTATTTACACCTTTTACCCAAGCTGATGTATCAACAACGCGTAAATTTGGAGGTACAGGTTTAGGTTTAGTTATTAGTAAAACGCTCGTTGAACTAATGCAAGGTGAAATTACTGTAAAAAGTGAAATTAAAAAAGGGAGCTGTTTTACTTTTCAAATACCATTAGGTAACGCAACTAAACAGGCAAGTTTTGATTTAGCGTTATTACAAAATAAATGTGCACTCATTATTGAGAGTACGGATAGTAAATTATGTTCATTGCAGAGGTTACTGAACAGTTTTAAAGTTAATATAAGTGTAGTTAACAATGCAGGTGAAGCTTTAGATACGCTGACTAACTCATCAACTTATGACTTTATTTTTATAGATTGGCGAATTTTAAAGCTTAAACACGTAGATACCGCTGAGTCACTACGAAATAAGCTAAAAATAAATGCAAAAAAACTCATTATTATTGCGCCATACGAAAACCAGGATCTTAATGAAAGCTTGCATGGGTTTACTGAAAATACCTATAGAATTCTTATAAAGCCGATTATAAAAAGTAATGTTTATAACTTACTTTTACAGGTTTTGCATAAACAACCGCTAAAAAAATCGACAGTACAAACCAAACCTGCAACGAATGCGTCACTAAAAAAATTACAAGGCGCACATATTTTATTAGTCGAAGATAATCCACTTAACCAGCAAGTTGCGTCACAAATTCTTCGTTCAAATGGCTTGTTAGTTGATATAGCCGCTGATGGTATTGAAGCACTCGAAGCGCTAAAGCATAAAGCTTACCATGGTGTGTTAATGGATTGCCAAATGCCTAGAATGGATGGATATACGGCAGCTATAGAAATAAAAAAACAGTCGAAATTTAAAGATTTACCTATTATTGCGATGACTGCAAATACTATGGAAGCAGATCTTTTAAAAGCACAAACTAGTGGCATGAATGGTTATATTTCAAAACCTATTGCAGTCGAAAGTATGTTTGAAGTGATTGCAAAATGGGTACGTGTATAAGCTGAGCTCAGGATCATAAATCTATCTCAAGCAGTTATATGTTTGTTTTAGAAAAAACATAGCCTGTGTCGAATGGTTGTTCCCCATAAGCAGGCGATAACGATGCATAACTGCCAAGCGCGCTACCTTTTTAGCCCCTTCTAGATTGAACTGATTCTAATCCTGAAAAATCAACAGCCCTAAGCTATTTGCTTTTCGGCTAGGTTTAATTCCATTATTGCCTTTAATAAACGATATAAGTTAATTGACGCGTCAATTTCTTCTTTACGGTTTGTTAAGCTTTCAATATTTAAGCCCAGCGGTACATCTAAATGCGCACAGCTTTTAAGTATTAAGTCGAGATTTTCGCGGCAAATACGGACTGATTCGCTTAATGTATTGTCTGCATCAAGCATGCGCCATTTAGTTGCCTCTGGCACTGAGATACCCAACCATTGCATAAACTCTAAGGTTTTTTCGCCGCCGCACGGGGTAAACGTTAATATAATACGTTGAGGTATAATACCCTGTGCTTTACACGTACGTGCGTAGCTAGTAATTAGCTCTATAGTGGCTTGTGCGTCGTAAACAGCTTGCGATATAAAAAACTGACAACCTTGTGCTGTTTTTTCTATTAATCGTTCGTGCTCATTTCGTTTACTTGAATGGCGTTCAGCAATAGTAACGCCACCTAAAAAGAAATCATCTGATTGCTCAGCCATCGCTTTATACGCATCTGGCAAGCTTAGCTTTATATCGCCTATCGATGATGGGCTACCTACTAAAACAACATTTTGTAAATCGTAGTCGTTTTTAGTTTCACTTAGCCAATCCTTAAATTCGCCTACGCCACGCTGTGCCACACTTTTATAAGTAATCACATCTTGTGCAGATAAATTACGTAGTAAATGGCTGTATTCACGCGGATCAACAGTTTGTTTAAACGCAAATGGACGGGCTTGATTAGTTCGGCTGCTTTCGTCTTGAATGTCGTAAATTATTACGCCGTCGTATTCAATTTCGTGTAAGCGACCTAATAGCTTTTCTGCAATGATTTTCAATTGCGCTTTATCGGTGTCAATTTTAGGCGGGGTAGTACCAATAAGATAAACACCTTGGTTGGTGTCTTCTATTTTCTCTTTTAGTGATAAAGCCATAATCCTCATTCCAGCTAAGTTTATTCTGATGGATTCAATATAGCAGCCATTTAGACGTCTAGATAGATTTATTTAGTGAAAGTTTTTCAACTAACATGATGTTTATTCATAGTGCTTGTTCCCATAATTTATAATTGACACAGTTGTTTACATAATAAATCCCCTTGGGACTCTTATATTTATTGGCTTTGGGGCATAATTAAAGAGTTAAATCTGACAACAAATTTGCTCAATTTAAAAAGGGACAACAATGAAATTTAAATTATTAGCAACCAGCTTAGCGGTATCGCTGGCGTTAACGGGTTGCGCCATGCAACAAAACCAAAGCACGCAAACAACAGCACAACAAGAACAAGTAAATAAAGCTGATGACCGTGTTTTTTCGCAAGACTATTTAATTGAAGAGCTAGAGAACGGCTTACGTGTCATGGTTGTTAAAACCGATTACCCTGATGTCGTGTCGCTGCAAATTCCGGTATCGGTTGGATCGCGTAACGAAGTTGAAGAAGGCAAAACAGGCTTTGCTCACTTTTTTGAACACATGATGTTTAAAGGCTCACAAAAATACCCAGAAGATGTGTACTCAGACATATTAAAAAATTCAGGTGTTGATAACCGCGCATATACAACGAACGATTTTACAAACTACCATTTAAATTTTTCAAAGCAGCACCTTGATAAAGTACTTGAGCTTGAAGCTGATATTTTTCAAAACTTAACCTACACCGAAGAGCAATTTAGAACCGAAGCACAAACGGTAAAAGGTGAGTACTTAAAAAACAATGCGAGCCCAATTCGTAAATTATTAAGCGCTGTACGCGAAGAAGCGTTTGATAAGCACACGTATAAACACACCACTATGGGCTTTTTTAAAGACATAGAAGCCATGCCAGATCAAATGGCGTACGGGAAAGAATTTTTTGCTAAGTTTTATAAGCCTGAGTATGTGTCACTTGTTATTGTGGGCGATGTAGACCCACAAGCTACAATGGCAATGGTTAAAAAGCATTGGGGAAGCTGGAAAAAAGGTAACTATGTTGCTGACATTAAAGCAGAGCCTGTTCAACAAGCACCAAAATATTTGCACCAGCAAGATAAAGCGCTACCAGGGCATTGGTTGCTTGTATCGTACAAAGGCGCTGCGTGGGAGCCTGCTAAAAAAGACAGAGCGGCGCTTGATTTAATCTCACAGCTTTATTTTTCTAGTAATTCAGATTTATATCAAGAGTTAGTAGTCGACAAACAAATTGCCAGCCAAATGTTTACCTATAACCCAGAAACTAAAGATCCGGGTTTATTACACGTATTTGTTAAAGTAGAAAACGCAGATGATTTAGCCACTGCACGCGATGCAATTAACCGAACTTATGCAAAAGCACGCACTGAGCTTGTAGATAGCCAAAAGCTGAGCGATTTAAAATCAAACCTTAAATACAGCTTTATTAATGGTTTAGACTCATCGCAAGCAATTGCATCAACCCTTGCCAGTTACATGCATTTTGAGCGCGATCCAGAGGTTATAAACCAGCTGTATAAATCATCAGATAACATTACCAGCGCAGATATTAAAGCCGTTGCTAATAAATACTTTACCGATAACGCCCGTACCACATTAACGATGTCGGCACTTGATAAAGCCCCAGGGTTTGAGCAAGAAGTTGATTTAAATGCGCTTACTGCAAAGCTTGAACAAACACCTGCGGCGCCTGTATTTAAAGTGCTTGATAAAACCAATAGCTCGCCATTAATTGATGTTAACTTTTTATTCAATACCGGTGCTGCTGCCGACCCACAAGGCAAAAAAGGTGTTGCTGCGCTCACTGCGGCTATGCTTGCACAAGGTGGCTCGCAGGCGACAAGCTATAAAGATATCCAAAAAGCACTTTATCCGCTTGCGGGTAGCTTTGGTTATCAAATAGATAAAGAAATGTTGTCGTTCCAAGGGCGTATCCATAAAGATAATGCACCGCAGTGGTATTCACTTGTGAGCGATCAATTACTAAACCCAGGCTTTAGAGATGATGACTTTAAGCGCCTTAAAAAAGAAATGATCGACGGTATTAAGTCAGGTTTAAAAGCCTCTAACGATGAAGAGCTAGGTAAAGAAGTGCTATACAGTGCGATTTACAAAAATCACCCTTACGAAAGCTACAACTATGGTGATATTTCGGATTTAGAAGCGTTGACGCTGAATGATGTTAAAGCGTTTTATAACAGCGAGCTTACGCAATCTAAACTCACGGTTGGTTTAATTGGGGCTGTGCCTGCAAACCTTAAAGCTAAAATGATGAGCGACTTTGCAACGCTACCAAAGGGTGAGCAAAGCCGTTTAAGTATTCCTGATGCACCAGCGCTCAAAGGTCATCATGCAACAATAGTAGAAAAGTCGGCGCAATCGACTGCGGTATCGTTTGGTTTCCCTATTGATACGATTAGAAGCAGTGAAGACTGGACTGCATTATGGCTTGTGCGTTCGTACTTTGGTGAGCACCGTAGTTCTAACAGCTTTTTATATGAGCGCATTCGTGAAACTCGCGGCATGAACTACGGCGATTACGCATACATTGAATACTTTCCACGTGGTATGTTTCAAACCAAGCCTGATGCAAACCTAGGGCGCTCTGAGCAAATATTTCAAGTGTGGTTACGCCCACTTCGCTCTAATAACGATGCGCACTTTGCAACACGTACCGCCTTGTTTGAGCTAGATAAGCTAATTAAAAATGGTATGAGCGAAGAGGACTTTGAAGCAACGCGTAACTTTTTAATTAACTTTGTGCCGCAAATGGTGGCAAGTCAAAACCGCCAATTAGGTTACGCACTTGATAGCGAATTTTACAATACAGATAGCTTTGTAAGTTACGTAACTAACAAACTTAAAACGCTAAGCGTTGCTGATGTAAACCGCGTTATTAAAGACAACTTACAAACAGACAATGTTCAATATGTGTTTATTACTGGTGACGGCGCTGATATGCAAAAACGTTTAGCGTCTGAGCAAACCTCACCAATGGTCTACAATACCAATAAACCGGCTGAGCTAGTTGCTGAGGATGAAGTAATTGCTGATTACAAATTAGCAATTCCTGCAAAAAATATTGAAGTGATGAAAGTCGATAAAGTATTTCAATAATCTAAGCGGTTTTTAAATGTTAGAAAAAAGCCTCAATGCTTAAAGTATTGGGGCTTTTTATTATTTAACCTGAACTCTGGTTGAGAGATTTTCAGTGAAAACAAGGCGAATTTACGCGTCAATAGCGGGCTATCACAAGTAAATTCAACGCAGTTAGCGCTGAAAATAGCTGCTTGAAATAGATTTATTATCCACAGTTCAGGTTATCTAATAATGAAACTTAATAAACGGTTATACCTAATAACTAGAACAAATAACTAAGGGATTAACACCTTAGGCTTTAAATCCGTTAGACTTGGGAAAAGGCTATTTTATATCAACTTAAGGCAGTGCAGTATTATGCGTCATGCAATTTGGCAACAGCTTCGCGGTGAAGCGAACGATGTAGTAAAACGAGAACCACTATTAGCGAGTCATGTGTATTCATGCATTTTGAATCATGATTGCTTAGGTTCGGCATTAAGCTTTATTGTTGCTAATAAATTGGCCGATGCGGTGGTATCTGCATTTACTATTCGCGAGTTGTTTGATCAATCGTTTGTAAAGTGTGACCGAATGCTCTCGTTTGTTGCAGAGGATATTAAGGCGGTGAAAGACAGGGATCCCGCTGCCGAAACCTACCTTACGGTTATATTAAATCTTAAGGGTTTTCATGCTATTCAAGCGCACCGCTTAGCTAACTGCTTATGGCAACAAAACCGTAAAGAGTTAGCGCGTTTTATTCAAAGCCGTACATCTGAAGTATTTGGGGTCGACATTCACCCAGCATGTAAAGTAGGTAAAGGCATTATGTTTGACCATGCAACTGGGATTGTTATTGGTGAAACAGCGGTAATTGAAGATAACGTATCAATACTTCAATCAGTAACGCTTGGCGGTACGGGTAATGAGCAGGGCGATCGTCACCCTAAAATTAGAGCGGGTGTATTAATTGGCGCCGGCGCTAAAGTGCTTGGTAATATTGAAGTAGGTGAGGGCGCACGAATTGGTGCAGGCTCTGTTGTGCTAAGCAATGTTCCACCACATACCACGGCTGTTGGCGTACCCGCTAAAATTATTGGTCGACCGGATTGTGAGTGCCCAGCGCAAAGTATGAATCAAAACTTTTTAGCAAATCCAGAACCTGAAAATGAATCACACACTAGCTCAATGTTATAAGCAAAAGTAAAAATAAAAGGAATTAAAATGAACAACAATAGCTTGTTGGTGCTAGGAATTGGCTTTATTGCGGGTGTAGGTTTAACTTGGGGCTACTTTAATTTAGCTTCAAGTGATTCAGAGCCAACTAAGTTATAGCAAAGTAATGCAAAGCAGCAAAAACCTTATGCTCTGCATCCAAAAAGTAAAGAAGTAACACCAGCAATTAAGTGAACGTTTTACGACGCTGTTGATTTTATTACGCCATCCGCCAGCTCTGTAATTAAAACATCGCCTGTTTTAATTTGACCCACAGATTTAACCACTTTGCCTTGTTGTGTTTTAGTGATGCTATAACCGCGAGCTAAAACATTAAGCGGACTTACCGAATCTAACCTGCTTGCTTGCAGTGCTAAGCTATTATTCGCCTGCTGTAACTGATGCTGTATAGCTTGGTTTAGCCTAGCTTGTAATTGCGAAAGTTGATGACCTGCTGAAGCGAGTTTTTTATCAGGTGATTGGCGCATTAAACGTGGCGTTAAGTTATTGAGTGTGCGTTCTTGCTGGTATAAACGATGTTGCATAGCTTGTTGCAGTGCAATGCTTAGCTCATCCAAACGTTGTGATTTTTGATTAAGCTGATTACGTGGGTGGCATAGGTTGAGGCGATGCTGTAGATGTGTAGCAAGCGCGCGCTTATCAGCAATATCGTGTTTAAAGGCATTGTTTAAACGGTTAATGAGTTGCGTAACTTTGTTGTGTAGCTCTTGCGTGTTAGGACTTACCAACTCAGCAGCAGCCGATGGAGTAGCCGCACGCATATCGGCCACGTAGTCACTAATAGTAGTGTCAATTTCATGACCCACGGCGCTTATAATTGGTAAATCGCTTTGATAAATAGCACGGGCAAGTTGTTCGTGGTTAAAACACCATAAATCTTCAAGTGATCCGCCGCCGCGTCCTAAAATAAGTACGTCTACTTCATCACGGGCATTGGCTAATTCTATTTGCTTAATTAAATGCAGGTGTGCTTCCTTGCCTTGCACCATCGCAGGGTAAATAATGACTTCTAATTGCGGCGCGCGGCGTTTAAGTACCGTTAAAATATCTTTTATCGCAGCGCCGGTTGCTGAGGTAATAACACCAATACGATTAATATTTTGCGGTAATGGCTGCTTGTGAGCAGAGCTAAATAACCCTTCGGCGGCTAAGCGCATTTTAAGCGCATCAAATTCTTGTTTTAGCTGACCTTCGCCTGCGGGTTCCATGTGCTCAACAATAAGCTGGTAGTCACCGCGAGGTTCATAAAGCGATACACGCGCTTTTACTGTAACTTGTGCGCCATTTGCAGGGCGGTAGCTTTGGTTGCGGTTGTTCCCGCGCCACATTGCGGCTTTAATTTGCGCTTTGTCGTCTTTTAACGAAAAATACCAATGGCCGGATGCTGGGGTAATGAAATTAGAAATTTCACCTGTTAATACTAATGAGGCAAAGCCTTGCTCAAGTAATGTGCGAATTTCTCTATTAAGGCGTGAAACGGTGTAAACCGTCTGCGAAGGCTTCGAAAACATAAAAAACAACCTAAAATTATTTATGAGGCAAGTTATAAGATAAGTTTATCATAAATATTTGCGAAATATTATTTACTCATGCCAACAACGCTGTTAAAATTTGGCCGCAATTCCTTATCTTAGATCCACATGTGAGAAGTTGCCAAAATGCTTAGAATCGCTAAAGAAGCTCTTACCTTTGATGACGTACTTTTAGTACCTGGTCATTCTACTGTTTTGCCACACACGGCAAATATTTCAACTCGCTTAACGCGTGGTATCAAACTTAACTTGCCGCTTATTTCAGCATCTATGGATACTGTTACAGAAGCTCGTTTAGCTATTGCCCTTGCGCAAGAAGGTGGTCTTGGTTTTATTCATAAAAACATGACTATTGAAGAACAAGCGAAAAACGTACGTAAAGTTAAAACCTACGAAGCAGGTATTGTTTCTTACCCTGTAACGGTGACTGCCGATTTAACAATTGCTGATGCAGTTGAGCTTTCGCACGAAAAAGGTTTTTCAGGCTTTCCGGTTACCGATAGCAATAATGTGCTTGTAGGCATTGTTACTAGCCGTGATATGCGTTTTGAAACTAAGCTTGAGCAGCCTGTTTCTACCGTTATGACTAAAAAAGAAAAGCTTGTTACCGTTAAAGAAGGTGCTGCCCGCGAAGAAATTTTAGGCTTAATGCACGAACACCGTATTGAAAAAATCTTAGTTGTTGATGATGAATTTAAACTCAAAGGCATGATCACAGTAAAAGATTACCAAAAAGCCCAAGATAAGCCAGATGCATGTAAAGATGACCAAGGTCGTTTACGTGTAGGTGCAGCTGTAAGTGTTGGTGCAGGTACTGATGAGCGTATTGCTGCACTAGTAGAAGCGGGTATTGATGTTTTACTTATCGATACATCACACGGCCATTCTCAAGGTGTTATTGACCGTGTTGCTAAAACACGCAAAGAGTACCCAGACTTACAAATTATTGCGGGTAATGTAGCTACAGCTGAAGGTGCGGTTGCACTTGCTGATGCGGGAGCGGATGCAGTTAAAGTAGGTATAGGCCCAGGTTCTATTTGTACTACACGTATTGTTACCGGTTGTGGCGTTCCACAAATTACGGCTATTTCAGATGCTGTTGAAGGCTTAAAAGGTCGCGACATTCCTGTTATTGCTGACGGCGGTATTCGTTTTTCTGGCGATATTGTTAAAGCACTTGTTGCTGGTGCGTCGTGTGTAATGGTGGGTTCTCTTCTTGCTGGTACCGAAGAAGCACCAGGTGAAGTTGAGCTATACCAAGGCCGTTACTACAAATCTTACCGTGGTATGGGCTCATTGGGCGCGATGGATCAAAAAGAAGGTTCATCAGATCGTTACTTTCAAAAATCAAACGAAGCAGACAAGCTAGTACCAGAAGGTATTGAAGGTCGCGTAGCGTACAAAGGTCCAATTGCAACGATTATTCATCAGCAAGTGGGTGGCCTACGAAGTGCTATGGGTTTAACTGGTTGTGCAACAATTGAAGAGCTAAATACAAAACCACAGTTTGTACGTGTTACATCTGCAGGTATGGGTGAGTCGCATGTTCATGATGTGCAAATCACTAAAGAAGCACCAAATTACCGCTTAGGTTAAGCAGCGTAATTAATTTAATATACTGGGCTTGCTTTGCAAGCCCTCTTTTTAGTCGTTTATATAAATACCAATTGCATTAATAAAGTGGTCAATTATTGCGACAGATAAATGGCTCAATAACGAGGCAAAAATTTCGATTTTTAGTTTCTTCTAAATAAGAAATTTTTAACGTGGTTAGAGAGTTATTTAGCCTGCAAGAATTAGTAATGTTTAATAAAATTGGTATTCAAAGCGGCATTTAGCATTAGCATCTACTTTACGAGATACTCCATGAGCAAAGATATTCACGATTCACGAATTCTCATTTTAGACTTTGGTTCACAATACACGCAACTAATCGCGCGCCGTATACGCGAAATTGGTGTTTACTGTGAACTGTGGGCATGGGATGTGACTGAAGAGCAAATCCGCGAGTTTAACCCACAAGGTATCATTCTTTCTGGTGGCCCAGAATCAACAACACTTGAAAACAGCCCGCGCGCTCCTGAGTATGTATTTAATGCAGGCGTGCCTGTACTAGGTATTTGCTACGGTATGCAAACAATGGCAGCTCAGCTTGGCGGAAGTGTACACAGCTCTGATAAAAAAGAGTTTGGTTACGCACAAGTTGAAAAAGCAGGCAGTTGTGCATTGTTTGATGCAATTGAAGACCACATTACTGATGGCGGCAACGGCATACTTGACGTTTGGATGAGCCATGGCGACAAAGTAATAGATATTCCCGCTGATTTTACAACAACAGCTAAAACATCTACTTGCCCACATGCAGCAATGTCTAACGAAGCTAAACGTTTCTACGGCGTACAGTTTCACCCAGAAGTAACGCACACACATCAAGGTCAGCGTTTATTAGAGCGTTTTGCTATTGATATTTGTGGCTGTGAAAAATTGTGGACTGCGGCAAAAATTATCGATGATGCTATCGAACGAATTAAAGAAACAGTTGGCGATGACGAAGTTATTTTAGGCTTATCTGGCGGTGTTGATTCATCGGTTGTGGCTATGCTTATTCACCGTGCAATTGGCGAAAGGCTAACATGTGTATTTGTTGATAATGGGTTACTTCGTTTAAACGAAGGCCAACAAGTAATGGACATGTTTGGTAATAAATTTGGCTTAAATATTGTTAAAGTTGAAGCTGAAGAGCAGTTTTTAAATGACCTTGCTGGTAAGTCTGACCCAGAAGATAAACGTAAAGCCATTGGCCATACATTTATTAATGTGTTTGATGAGCAAGCCAAAAAGCTTAAAAATGCGAAATGGTTAGCGCAAGGTACAATCTACCCAGACGTTATTGAATCAGCGGCATCTGCAACCGGTAAAGCGCATGTTATTAAATCTCACCATAATGTGGGCGGATTACCAGATGACATGAAAATGGGGCTTGTTGAGCCATTACGTGAATTATTTAAAGATGAAGTACGTAAAATTGGCCTAGAGCTTGGTTTACCGTACGACATGTTATACCGCCACCCATTTCCAGGGCCTGGTTTAGGTGTGCGTGTACTTGGCGAGATCAAAAAAGAATACTGTGATTTATTACGCCGCGCTGATGCGATTTTCATCGAAGAGCTACACAAAGCTGAGCTTTATCATAAAGTAAGCCAAGCGTTTACGGTATTCTTACCTGTTAAATCGGTAGGGGTTATGGGCGATGCACGTAAGTACGATTGGGTTGTATCACTTCGTTGTGTAGAAACAATCGACTTTATGACAGCGCGTTGGTCACATTTACCGTATGAGTTTTTAGGTGTGGTATCAAACCGTATCATTAACGAAATTGATGGTATTTCTCGTGTTGTTTACGATATTTCAGGTAAACCACCTGCAACTATCGAATGGGAATAATTAATTTTAGTTTTAATTAACTAATGTTAAGTGATTAAAAAACGGCGAATTAGCATGCTAATCCGCCGTTTTGTTTATTTAAAAAGCAGTTGAACTAAAAGTGTGATTTTTCTCTTTACCTTTGGCGAAACTTCTCTATAATTCGTCGTCATTGCAGGGGCGTAGTTCCAATTGGTAGAACAGCGGTCTCCAAAACCGATGGTTGGGAGTTCGAGTCTCTCCGCCCCTGCCATTTCTTCTTTACATCGTATTTATTAATTCTTATATTACCTTACTTACTAATTTCATCGAGTCGTTATGCATTCACGGTACGCAGCTGTTTTTGGTATTGAAAACCTCGAGTTAAATAAACACTTTAAACCAGCCGATACATTTCCAGCAGATAGCCTTCCTGCAGATAATCTTTTAATCGATAGTGTTGCGGCAAGTAGTCATGCACCTGACACAGCACCACAAAATAATGTGCTTGAGTCGATAGAGCTTTCTAGTCAGTTACTTGCAGATATTAAACGTGCAGCAGTCCCTATTGCTATTAATAGCGTTGTGCAAAGCGCTGAGATGCAATTAAAAGGCGATCAGCTAGTACTTACAACACCACAGCTCAGCACGGCCGATAAGCGCGCTTTATGGGCTTTAATGAGTGAATACCTTGATAAACTTTAAATCAGTAGACAAAACCGCAATATCTCAGTTAATGACTATCGAAACTGCGTGTCATAGCCACCCGTGGACATTAAATACAATGAGTTCATGCATAGGCGGGCGCTATTTTAATGTTGCCGCATTTGATGATGCGAGCATGATTGGTTTTTATATTGGCGAAAAAGCAGGACCCGATTTTACGCTTATGGATATTTGTGTAATGCCAAGCCAACAAGGTAAGGGTATTGCTAAGCAGTTGTTAGCTCAGTTTATTGAATACGGTGAGCAACAAAACGCTGAAAACTTATTTTTAGAGGTACGCGAATCTAACACGCGCGCAATTGCCCTGTATGAACGCGCAGGCTTTATTGAAATGTCAGTGCGTAAAAACTATTACCCAAGCGACAACCCTGCAAAAAATGGCTTTGAAGACGCTATTTTAATGGGTATGGCATTAAGTTTAGGTTTTCAATAATACTATTTTTTGGCTTACAGCAGTTTGTTATTTGTATCTATTGAATGCTCTATTGCGGCGATTAAATTATTAACTAACTCATTTCTAGGGACCTTGTTATTGCTTTTTAGGTTATCCTCGAGCGCCCCTGCAGTTTGATAGATGTCGTCAAAATTAAAACACCCCGCACTGCCTTTTATACTATGCGCAACGCTGCGTAGTGCTTCCCAATCATCAGAGTGTTGCAGTGCTTTTACTTCATTTAAATAGGTTGGCAAGTTAGCTAAATAGTTATCTGCAATTTGTTGAAATTTTTCACTTTTTAATAAACTATCCCATTTGTTTTGGTTATCTTTTTCAAGATGCAGGTAGCTCACCAATACGCTCTCTAGTGCGTCTTTGTCTATGGGTTTACCAAGGGCTTTATCGCAGCCTGCATTTAAATAAGTGTCTATATCATGGTTCATTACATTTGCAGTTAACGCGATGATAGGGCCATCATAAGCGGCATGGCGCAGCATTTTAGTGGCTTCTAATCCGCCCATAACTGGCATCTGCATGTCCATAATAATGAGCTGATAGTCGTTAACTAATGCCATTTCAACTGCTTGGGCACCATTGCTGGCAATATCAGGTTCAAGACCCCACGTTTGTAAGAGTAGTTTTATTAATAGTTGGTTATCTGGGTTGTCTTCGGCAACTAAAATATTGGCATCAAAATGATTGGTGGCAAATGATAGCAGCGGGTCTTTTTCAGGAGTAAGTTGGCTATGCTCTGTTAGTAATTCAAGTTCAGGCTTTTTCCCGCTTAAATGGCATGCCACGCTAATTGCAAATCGACTCCCTACACCAACTTCACTTTTTAAAACGACATCGCCACCAAGTAATTGCGCTAAGTTTTTAGAAATACACAATCCAAGTCCTGTGCCACCAAAGCGACGTGTTGTGGTTGCATCAGCTTGTTCAAAAGGCTTAAAAACGCGCTCTATTTGATGCTCCGACATGCCTATACCCGTATCTGTTACTACAAATTCGAGTGCTTTCTTTCGTGGATGATAGTGCACACAAATGGAGACGTTACCTTGTTCGGTAAATTTCACTGCGTTATTAGCTATATTTATGAGTATTTGTTTTAAACGAGTAATATCGCTGTATATAGTGCAAGGTAAGGGGAGGTTATAATTTATGGTTAGGGTGAGTTGTTTTTCTTGTGCTAATGGTTCAATAATCGATTTAATATCGTGCACTAGTTGCACGACGTTTATAGGCGCTTGATCTACAGCGAGCTTTTCTGCTTCTATTTTTGATAAATCTAAAATGTTATTAATTAGCTCTAATAAGTGCTTAGAGTTACGTAAAATAGTGCTTAAGTATTGCTTGTCGTTGGTTATTTTATCGTTATGCAATAGTTGCTCTGTAAAGCCCATAATAGCAGTCAATGGTGTGCGTATTTCATGGCTCATATTTGCCAAAAAGCGGCTTTTAAGTTGATTTGCTTGCTCTGCTTGTGTAATTGCAACTTCAAGTTGACTATTCATTGCCTCAAGTGCTTTAGTTCGGCTTTCTACTTTATCTTCTAGGTGATGTTTGTATTCTTCTACTTGTTCTTGATAGTGCCTTATTTGACTAACCATGTGATTAAAATCGTTAAATAACACACCCACTTCATCGTTCGTATGCGCGGGTAAAACGACTGCTAAATCACCGTCACCGACGCGATGACTGGCCGCACCTAAAAGCTCAATAGGATTTAACAGTAAATTTCGAACAACCACAAAAATTAATATAGGTAAGGTGATCACCGAAATAATAACAATTAAACCGGTAATTAAACTAATGGCTTTACCCGATTGATAAAGTAGGGCTTTTGGAATGGTTGAAACATAATAATATCCTCCACTCATTTGCACCGCAAAAATCATACGTTCTATTTTATCAATGCTGGATAGCTCGATAGTCGAAAGTGTGCCTATATCAGCTAAATCATGAATTTTATTTAACTCATATTCACTAATGTATTGGCCACGCATACTGTAATCAGAACTAAATAATATTTTACCGTCTTTGGTGAGCAGTAAATTAAGCGTATTGTTATAAGGTGCTTCTAAAATACTGGTGTTAAGGATTGAAGGCTCAACATGTAAAACAATAAAACCTAGCTGTTGTGGGCGTTTTAAGTAGTAATCAACGCTGTAAATGCGCTGAATAAAGTACAGGTTGGTGGTACCGTCGGATTCTTGTTCCATAAATTGTTGCTGGCTTAAATTACTCTGCAACACTTTATCCATAAAGGGATAGCTTTTAGGCGCTGTGGTTAAATTATTAGAATAGTAGGCGTCACTTTTTCCGCTGGCCGAAACCAAATTAATACTTATTATATCGGGATAGGCTTCACTGTAACTGGCAAATACATCCATTAATGCGCCTAGCCTACGCGTATAATTTCCATTGACATGCACATCATTTGCTAAAAAATCACTCAGTACAGGGGAGGTTGAAAGTAATTTGGTAGTGGAGTGAAAAGAATCAATGTAATTAAATACTTTTTGCTGTTGCTGCTCAACAAAGCGGCTCATAATAAGATCAGCTTGCTTTTGTGTTGAGTTAGTCACATTAGTAAGTGTAAAGCCACCTAAAAATAATAAAGGCAATATAACAAGTGGCGTTATATACCATAATAATCGAATGCTTAACTTACTGGTTTTCATGACCAAACTACTTATCCTCCATGCAATTTATCAATAATATGCGTAACCGCTATATTACACAAGTCTGTAGGTGTCTTGATGGCTAATTTCTATAACAAATTAAAGAAGCTTGTGTATAAATAATAGGGAGCTGTGAGGTGAACTTTGGCATTTTATTTTAGAACTCAGAGGCCTTGAATAAAAAGATCAGCTAATAACTAACCATTGATTGTTTATAAGGCCAAGATCAGCGAAAATAGTCTTCAATTACGATTAACATAACGGATCGCATGTGAAGAGCCAATTTGGGGCTTTTCTGATGGTATGTTGAGCTTTCGTGGTTGCAATTTAGCAATTTTATTAAAAACATGATTATTTTAGGGTATTAAATAACTCACTAACTACGTTAAAAATTATTCATAGAGAACAACTCTATGTGTAATTTCGCCGTGTTATTGTGCTATTTTTTATCGCTATAATAGAACACTGATTTAATGCAATTGGTATTAGTTAAGCCTTGAAAGCTCAGCATACTTAAAGTGGATAATATCCGTATACAAACTAAAAGAACTTTTTAATGGCAGATCAAAATCTCCTTAGTGAAATTAATAAACGACGCACCTTTGCTATCATCTCTCACCCAGATGCGGGTAAAACAACCATTACCGAAAAAGTATTGTTATTTGGGCAAGCTATTCAACGAGCCGGTACTGTAAAAGGCCGTGGTTCTAACCAGCATGCAAAATCTGACTGGATGGAAATGGAAAAAGAGCGTGGTATATCGGTTACTACTTCTGTAATGCAGTTTCCATATAACAACGCTTTGGTTAATTTACTTGATACGCCAGGGCATGAAGACTTTTCTGAAGATACATACCGCACACTCACTGCGGTTGATTCATGTTTAATGGTTATTGATGCGGCAAAGGGTGTAGAAGACCGTACTCGTAAGTTAATGGAAGTAACACGCCTACGTACAACACCAATTGTTACGTTTATGAATAAATGTGACCGTGAAATTCGCGACCCGATGGAAGTGCTAGACGAAGTTGAAACGGAGCTAAATATTGCCTGTGCTCCAATTACTTGGCCAATAGGCTGTGGTAAGGACTTTAAAGGTGTTTATCACATCCATAACGATGAAGCGATTTTATACAAATCAGGCCAAGGTCATAAAATACAAGAAGTACGTACCATTAAGGGCCTTGATAACCCTGAGCTAGATATTGCTATTGGCGAAGATTTGGCTGTGCAATTGCGTGATGAGCTAGAACTTGTGATTGGCGCATCAAACGAATTTGATTTAGAGCTGTTTTTAGCGGGTGAACTTTCACCTGTTTATTACGGTACTGCACTAGGTAACTTTGGCGTTGACCACGTGTTAGATGGTTTAACTAAATGGGCACCAACGCCACTGCCTCGCGAAACAGAAGACAGACTTATTGTTGCAACCGAAGAAAACTTTACTGGTTTTGTATTTAAAATTCAGGCCAACATGGACCCTAAACACCGTGACCGTATTGCATTTATGCGTATTGTATCGGGTAAGTACAGCCAAGGCATGAAAATGAATCATGTGCGAATTGGCAAGCAAGTGAGTATTTCTGATGCGGTAACCTTTATGGCGGGCGACCGTGAACGCGCAGCAGATGCTTACGCGGGCGACATTATTGGTTTGCATAACCACGGTACCATTCAAATTGGTGATACGTTCACGCAAGGCGAAAAACTTAAGTTTAGTGGTATTCCTAACTTCGCGCCTGAATTGTTTCGTCGTATTCGTCTTCGCGATCCACTTAAGCAAAAGCAATTATTAAAAGGCTTAGTACAGCTTTCTGAAGAAGGGGCTGTGCAGGTATTTAGACCGCTTATAAACAACGATTTAATTGTAGGCGCGGTAGGTGTACTTCAGTTTGATGTAGTTGTAGCGCGCTTAAAAGCCGAATATAACGTAGATGCTATTTACGAAGGTGTAAACGTAAATACAGCGCGTTGGGTAAGCTGTGACGATGTTAAAAAGTTTGAAGACTTTAAGCGTAAGTGCGAAAGTAATTTAGCGCTCGATGGTGGCGATAACTTAACTTACATTGCGCCGAGCCGTGTAAATCTTAACTTATCAGTGGAGCGTTACCCTGAGGTAACATTTAACCACACTCGCGAAAACTAGAATTAACTTATCAGAATTAAAGAAAGCCTGCTTTGGCGGGCTTAAAAAGGTAAAAATATGAATATTCGTACTATTTTAATCGAAAAAGCCATTGCTGCTATGGCGGGTGCAGGCTTACCCGAAGATACAAACCCAGCAGTAACGCAAAGCACACGTCCACAATTTGGTGATTACCAAATTAATGCAGCTATGGGCGCGGCTAAAAAAATGAAAAGCAACCCACGTGAACTTGCACAAAAAATTATAGATAACCTTGATGTAAGCGATATTGCTCAAAAGACTGAAATAGCGGGCCCTGGTTTTATTAATATTCATTTAAAGCCTGAGTTTTTAGCACAAAGCGTTAAAGCAGCTAACAGTGATGCAAAGCTTGCTGTAAATGAGCACGCTAACCCACAAAAAGTGGTTGTTGATTACTCATCTCCAAACCTTGCTAAAGAAATGCACGTAGGTCATTTACGTTCAACCATTATTGGTGACTCAATTGTACGTGCGCTTGAATTTAGAGGCGACACGGTTGTACGTCAAAATCACATGGGTGATTGGGGCACACAATTTGGTATGTTAATCGCGCATTTAGAAGATCAAATTAGCCAAGGCGTTGATTTAGATTCTGTAGCACTTGCTGATTTAGAAACGTTTTACCGCGACGCTAAAAAACGCTTTGACGACGAAGAAGGCTTTGCAGATAAAGCACGTGACTACGTTGTTAAATTACAAGGTGGCGATGCGCATTGTGAAAAACTGTGGAAACTATTTATAGCAACCTCAGTTAAGCACTCTGAAGAAGTATACAAACGTTTAAATGTAACGCTTACTCAAGCCGATATTATGGCTGAAAGCGCATACAACGCAGAACTTAACGATATTATTAGCCTACTTAAAGATAAAAACATTGCTGTAGAGTCACAAGGCGCGCAAGTTGTATTTTTAGAAGAGCTAGCTAACAAAGATGGCGAGCCATCAGCGTTTATCGTACAAAAATCTGGCGGAGGTTTTTTATATGCAACTACCGATTTAGCAGCATGTGATTATCGTTCAAATAAATTAGGTGCTGATCGCATCTTAATTTTTGTAGATGCACGTCAAAATCTACACTTTAATCAAGTAGAGCTAACAGCGCGTAAAGCGGGTTTATTACGAGACGAAACAAGTTACGAGTTTTGCCCGTTTGGCACCATGATGGGCGCCGATAATAAACCATTTAAAACACGTACTGGCGGCACAGTAAAACTTGCTGACTTATTAGAAGAATCAATTAACCGTGCCGCAACAAAACTAGCTGAACGTGAGTCTGATTTAAGTGATTCTGAGCGCAGCGAAATTGCCCGTAAAGTAGGTATTGGCGCAGTTAAATACGCTGACCTTTCTAAGCACCGTACCAGCGATTACATTTTTAACTGGGACAGCATGCTAAGCTTTGAAGGCGCAACCGCTCCTTACTTACAATATGCTTATACACGTATACGCAGTATTTTCCGTAAGTCAGGCGTTGATGCAGCTACATTAAATTCAGACGTTACAATTGTTGAGCCTCAAGAAAAAGCGCTAGCACTTAAGCTACTACAGCTTGAAGAAGTACTTGATTTAATGATCAGTGAAGCAACACCGCACGTACTATGTGGTTACTTATATGAGCTAGCAAGCTTATACATGACATTTTATGAAGCCTGCCCAGTACTAAAAGAGGGTGTAGAGCCAAATGTACGTGATAGCCGCTTAGTGCTGTGTAATTTGGTTTCTAAAACACTAGAAACGGGATTAGACTTACTAGGCATCGAAGTCATGGATCAAATGTAATCACCTTCTGCAGCGTGTAGTTCGCTTTGACTGCGTTGTCGTGCTTTTTTAGCCTAAGTCACATACTAAATGTATGCTCCTTGGCATAAAAAAGCACTCCGTCTTGTCAGCACTTCTACACTTGCAGATATCTGAGTTGTGTAGTTCGCTTTGACTGCGTTGGTAAAACTATTTAGCCTAAGTCACATACTAAATGTATACTCCTTGGCATAAAAAAGCACTCCGTCTTGTCAGCACTTCTACACTTGCAGATATCTGAGTTGTGTAGTTCGCTTTAGCTGCGTTGGTAAAACTATTTAGCCTAAGTCACATACTAAATGTATACTCCTTGGCATAAAAAAGCACTCTGTCTTGTCAGCACTTCTACACTTGCAGATATCTGAGCTGTGTAGTTTACGTTGTAGGTTGGGTTGAGTGAAACGAAACCCAACGATACATCTGAGACTCGATATTTGTTATTACTCAACATCTAATGTTTTAAGCTCGCTACTCTAAGCTCTTCTCTAAGGCTTTATTTAAAGGACTTGTTATGAAACTCGAAGATATCCGTCGTGAATACCTGCAAGACGCGTTAAGCGAAGATAACTTGCAAGATGATCCGTTTAAGCAGTTTGAAACGTGGCTTGAGCATGCGGTAGCAAGCAAACTACCCGATCCTACTGCAATGGTTGTAGCAACCGTTGATGAAACTGGTCAACCTTCACAGCGTATTGTGCTTTTAAAACATTTAGATGATAACGGGTTTGTGTTTTTTACTAATACCGGCTCGCGTAAAGCGCAAGAGCTTAAAGGTAATAATAAAATTTCCTTGCACTTTCCGTGGCATCACATGGAACGCCAAGTTATTGTCTATGGCGAGGCTAAACCATTACCAACTTCTGCTGTGGCTAAGTACTTCTTATCACGCCCTAAAGAAAGCCAATTAGCCGCGTGGGCTTCAGCGCAAAGTCGTCCGGTGTCATCACGTAAAGTACTCATGGAAACGTTTGCTAACATGAAAAACAAATTTGCTAAGGGTGAAATTCCATTACCTGATTTTTGGGGGGGATATTGTGTAGTACCTACTAAAATCGAGTTTTGGCAAGGCGGAGCGCATCGTTTGCACGACCGCTTTATATATCAGCGCCAAGCAGATAACAGCTGGCAAATTACACGCTTAAATCCTTAATAAATCGATGAGTAAATAACCGTGCAATTTATTGACTCTCATTGCCATCTCGATTTTAGTGAATTTGACTCAAACCGTGAGTCACTTATAAACGAGTGTGTAGCAAAGGGAGTTAATCAGTTTATTGTGCCAGGTATTACGCTTGCTCAATCGCGTACTCTCATAAAGCTCAAAGCAACCTATCCAAGTATAAAAATAGCCGCAGGGTTACATCCTTATTTTTTAGAACAACATCAAGAATCGCACATTGAAGCGCTATATGAGTTTGCGACTGCAAATAAGCATCAGCTTGTGGCTATTGGAGAATGTGGGCTTGATAGAAGTATTGAAAACCTGTCTAAACAAACTTTTTTGTTTGAGCAGCAAATAGCGTTGTCAAACGAGCTAAGCTTGCCAATCATTGTGCACCATAGACAAAGCCATGATTTAATTGCGCAATCGTTTAAACGTTGTAAGCCAAAAAATGGGGGAGTGATCCATGCATTTTCGGGGTCAATTCAACATGCGCAGTATTATATTAAGCAGGGCTTTAAGCTAGGAGTAGGCGGTGTTATTACCTATGGGCGCGCAGTTAAAACACGGGCTGTTATTGCTGCTATCGAGCCAGAGAATTTAGTGCTAGAAACAGATTCTCCCTCAATGCCCTTAAGCGGCTATCAAGGTGAAGTTAACACGCCATTGCATATACCCGATGTGTTTAATGCATTGTGTGATTTAAAGCCACACAGTAAGAGAGATACGCTTGCAAAATGCCTTTATGATTCTTGCTCAGATGTTTTTCGGATATAACGACTTACCTGCCAACTTTTTAATCCACGCCCTAATTGCCACGTAAAAATACAGGCAATCACTAGCATTAATAGTACTTGGCGACCTAAGTCATGAAAATGGCTATGACTTTGCGCTATGGCTGAGCGGGTTAAATAAGTGACTGACACAAATCCTAGTGGACGGTCGTCATCGCTAACTACGGGCTCTACAAAAGGGGTTTTTAATTTACTAATGCCAGGGGTTGAATCAGGAAGTTGGCCAAAAATATGGTGCGATTGCCAATTATCGCTACTGGCTATTAAAATGCCTTGCTGATCGTAAATAGTGGCTGAAAGTACAAACTCGTCTTTGCTTATATCGTTACAAATAGCATTAAGCTGTGGTTTGTTTTTTTCGATAAGGGGTGTTTTAACATTTAAGGCCATAAATTGAGTCAGGCTTTTTGCTGTGCTATCGGCGCTATCGTAAAGTAACTGATGGCTTTGAAAACTACTGTTTACACCCACCCAGCTTAGTAATACAAAACAGGCAGCCGCAAGAAATAAACGCACAAGTCGCTTTTTTTGAGATGCCGAGATTGGATTTTTAAGATGGTTATTTTTCATAGTCACCGTATATGCTACTGACAGGATTTTAATTTGATGTTACAACTACTACTATAACCTTAAATCCTACCTGATGGCGAATTTAGCGCTAATAATACCTAACATCAATTAGTTTTATATCAGGATAATAAAAATAAACACGGAGATCCCATGTCGAAAACAAGCATGGCACAGCCCAATGCTGAGCAATCACTATCAACGCTCACATTAAATCAATGGTTTAGTTATCAAGGCACCACTTTTTTGCCACTCAATGGTACTCCAAATAGGCAGCGTGGGCTATTTAGTATTGCATTCGCAGGGGATTTTAATAGTGAAAAAATCCAATTAATTGCAGCGTTTTTAGCTAAGCATAATCAAGGCGTTACGGCATTATGCCAATATCAGCCTGATTTAGAGTTAGCACCCGCAATGTGTTTTTATAGCCAAGATGCAAATCAAGCTATAAACCCATTAGTGCTACAAGCGCTCTCAAAAACCTTAGAGTGTCAGCTTGTACAAGTTAATACACCGCCTAACTTATATGAGCCTGGCTTATTGGTTATGGATATGGATTCAACAGCGATTACGATTGAGTGCATTGATGAAATAGCACGCTTAGCAAATGTATACGATGACGTTGCGTCAGTTACTGCGCTTGCAATGGCGGGTAAGCTTGATTTTAGCGAAAGCTTAAATCAACGAGTGGCTAAGCTTGAGGGTATTGAAAAAAGCTTAATTGAAGAATTAAAATATTCACTCCCTTTAATGCCCGGTATTAAAGCATTATGCCAAATTTTAAAGCAGCACAACTGGTATTTAGCAATTGCATCGGGTGGTTTTGTACCGTTTGCAGAGCGAGTGCAAGAGTTGATTAGCTTAGATGAAGTACATGCAAATATACTTGAGTTTAAGAATAATAAATTAACGGGTAAAGTGCTTGGCACAATTGTGGATGCGCAGCAAAAAGCGGTGGTTTTAGAGTCATTGCAGCAAAAGCTAGGGCTTATAAAAACGCAAACAGTGGCTATTGGTGACGGCGCGAACGATTTAGTGATGATGGCTAAAGCAGGTTTGGGTGTTGCAGTGCATGGCAAGGCTAAAGTAGTTGAACAAGCTCAAGCGGCTATTTGCCAAGGATCGTTACTACAACTGTTGTATATGTTGGCTATTCCCTTAGATAAAGAGCCCGCTCTTTAGAGTTGTTTAAATTAAACCGCTTAGCGTAAGCGGTTTAACCACATGAGTTTACGACGTCCCATTTGTTCAACTTCTTGCTGATTAAGGTCTAAATGGCCAAGCGCTTCCTCCGTAATATCTACTATGTCACCTACACCAGTCACAGACCATAATGCATCCTCTAATTCCTTTGCTTTGTGAATAGCGTAATGAGTTACATACTTCAGCTCATTAGATAAATAATCAGTATCGGGGCGGCCGGTGCGAGATATAAATAAACGCATAACGAAAATGAGTTCAGATTTAATGCCACTTTTTATCTGCTTTAAGCTTTTTTGATAATCATCGCCGAGTATACATTGGCTTGTAATTGCATCTTCAATGTTGCTTACGCGAGGATTAAAATTAATAACAAGGGTAAATGGTAAAGGCGGATCTTTTCGGCTGCGATCTTTTATATTGGGGGTAATAACATTAAAAAGATCTTCTTTACTTAATATGCTCGAAAAGTCTGTTTTATTATTTAATAGACCAAAATTTTGCAAAATTGTATGTAGTGGGCTTGCGTATAAGCCAAAACCTACAGCGCCAATTTTAAAGTGGGCTGCTTCTTTATTTAGATATAACGGGAATTGGCAAATACTTTTTGTCACCATATTTCTTAAGGCGGTAGAAATACCTTCAACTTCAGGCTCTTCTTCGGATATTTTTAACTTATCTTTATTTTTTTCAATTAGCTGGGTGAAAAAGCCAACCCCAGTATGCTCTGCATCAGCCTCCTCATTTGCTTTTAAATTTAATGTGACGAGTGTTTTTCCAACGGCCATAACTTCATATTTTAATTCTTTTAGATTATAGTTTTTCGTTATTTTTTGTAGATCAGGGAATGAGAGTAGCGCAATATCACCTTTACTAAATGTGGTCGATTGTTTGCATTCTAGCTGCAAACCCATCACTGAAAAATCCCGAGTATGGCCATCAATAGTCACACCATTAATATTTACTTCTACAGACGTTTTGTATAAATAGCGTTTTTGTGAGCGCAAATTTATATATTCCAGGGCGACGGTATCTAAATGTGGAGGAACTTTGTGCTTAGTATGCCCAAATAACTTTAGTTGATTAACAAGAGACTTATCGTAATCCGTTCTTTGGTAATTATGTTTTTCAATAGAATTACCAACACTTGTTAACACAACTAAATATTTAACGTTTTTTATAAGGCCTTCAACACGTGGGATCGGTGGGCGATTTAGTTTTGCAATGTTTGCGCTTACGCTATTTGGCAGTGATAAAGGGATATATGAGTCGCTTGGATGACTTGGCATTATTTGAATTTTAAAGCATTGCCAATTTTCTTTTTGGCTACCTAGGCCTAAAAATAATTTTTTTAGTTCAGAATTAGTATTAAGTTCGCTGCGGGTGGCTGAGTAATAATAAATCTTCCCAGATACGATATGCGTAAAAGTGTAAAGATAATCTTCTTTTATAGCCGTAGGTTGAGTAAGCAGTTTTTTAATGCGCTTGTGGTTAAGCACGCTATACAAACATGACGCTTTTCTTTCGTCAGTAAAGTATCGTTGAATAAAAATGTTGTTTTCAGTGGTTAAACTCAGGCTTGGGTAATACTGTTCATCTTTTTTACTTAAAAATACATATAACGACGTTACACGTGGAATATAAAACTGCTCATAGCCTTTAGAAACTACCGCATCAAGTGTGTTATCTAGATTAACTTTATAGCGACGTTTATTCCCGTTGATAAAGCTGTTTAAAAAGTTATCGAAGGTATCGTTTTTTTCTATATAGGTACGCTTTAGTCGAACATGATTAAATTCAGGAGAGGTATTTTCAATAGCAACAACTTCATATTGGATGCCATTTTTTAAACCTAGCTCAAAATCTTGTTCAAGGCCAACCAGACGCATTGCTATTAGCTGACCTTTTCTTATAATATTTTCAGTGGCAAGCTTTACCTTACAGCCACTTAAGGAAATATCAGAGGTACTAGCAGAAATGTTTTTCTTATCATTATATTCAATCGTTACTTTAATTGAATAATTCATCCGCTCTTCGCAACGGCTTTCGTAAGAGGCAAATTTAACTACATCGGTGCTTAATAGGCTATCTAGTACTTGCTGTTGCTCCTGATCTTTATCTTGTATATCCCGATTGTGGTTTCTTGTGCTCAGTACCGCCTCGTAAACAGCCAAGGTATATTCACCGTATTGTTTTAAGGCTTTTTCAAACGCTTCAATAGCAGCATCATCCATGAAGTGCTGTTTACCATTATGCTCGTAAGGTTTTACTAACCCGCTAACTGAACCTCGTAAGTCAATAAAGCGGGCAACAGGCTGAGATAAACGCGACATTTCCATTTTAATTAAAAACTGTTCAGGTTTGGTTAGCCCTGTTGTTTTCGATTTGAAAATTAGGTCGAACTTAGTATTACCTAAATATTGTTTCAGCTCATTCACAAGGTCTTCGTGCTTGAGTAATATGTCATCAGCCATTTATAAAACCATCACCGTCTAATTTAAAAGTAGGTATACTGAGAAGCTAATTTATTAGAAAATTAATTAACGTAAATCGCACCGTTATTAATACAGGTATGATTATTTGAGTAATTGTAATTTAGCTCTTGTTATTATGTGTTATGCGCCATTTTATTGGCAAGTTACTTTAAACCATTTCTAAAGCAATAAGTATGCCCTAAATTAGAGAAAAAAAGAAAACAGCATTTGCATGCAATAATTGTTGTGTTAAGTCTTGTAACAACAAGAGTATGTTACTAAGCAAGAGTTTGAAATGCTAAAGTAGGTATTTAATAGTAAATATTTAAAAAATAGTAGGTAAGGTTATTAATGGCAAAAGCGGCAAAAGTAGAGTTTGTTTGTACTGAATGTGGTATGAATTACCAGCGGTGGCAAGGGCAATGCCGTTGTGGTGCATGGAATACATTAGCAGAATTTAAACCCTCAGCAGGGCAAAGTAAAAAATCATCAGTAAGAGCCAGTGTTGCAGGTTACGCTGGTGGAATTGGTGGCGGCTCTAAAAAAATTAATGATATTACGACATCTGAAGCTGAAAAACAGCTAACTGAAATAGGTGAACTCGATCGTGTTTTAAGCGGAGGCGTAACAACGGGATCGGTTAATATTATATCGGGCGATCCTGGTGCAGGTAAAACAACCTTACTATCAGATTTAGTTGCCAGAATGTCACAACGTATGCCCTCACTTTACTGTACGGCTGAGGAGTCTTTATCGCAGTTTAAAAACAGAGTAAATCGTTTAAAACTAAATTATAACGCTGATGAACTTTATTTACTTTCAGAAACTAGCGTTGAAACGATAATTGAAGAGCTTGATAAAAATAAAATTAAATTTGCAGTTATTGACTCTATTCAAGCAGTTGTAACGGATACTGCAAATGGTAGCCCAGGCTCGCCTTCACAAGTAAAAAGCGCCGCTCAGGCATTAACTCAATACTGTAAGCAAAATGATGTCACTATGTTCATCATTGCTCATGTAAATAAAAATAATGAAATAGCCGGCCCGCAAACGCTGGTGCACATAGTAGATGCGCTTTTACATATTGACACCAATGATGGGCAAATTCGAACGCTTCGTGCAAATAAAAACCGCTTTGGTGATATTGATACGGTGGGCATTTTTAAAATGTGTGAGCGCGGTATGTTAAGCGTTGATAACCCAAGTGAAATTTTCTTATCAGGATCAACGACCGACTCACCAGGCTCCACAATTACCTGCATTCGTAAAGGTAATCGTAATTTATTGCTCGAAATTCAATGTTTAACCACCGAAATCGAGGCGGAATTTCCACAGCGTGTGTGCGTTGGTTTAAATATGAACCGCATAAAAATGCTGACTGGTATATTACGCAAGCACACTAAAACTAAAATATTTCATGATACATTTTTTAATATTGTGGGTGGTTTAAGAATTGATGAAACAGAAACTTGTATTGATTTAGCGCTAGTTACCGCACTGCTTAGTAGCTTGAATGAATTTGTTGTGCCTCGTACTACGTGTATTATGGGCGAGCTTAGCTTAAATGGCGATGTACGCCCAATTGACAGCGGTGTACCGCGAGTTAAGGAAGCGGCGCAGCATGGGTTTACTGAAATATTTATTCCATTTCGTAATTATCATAAATCGATGGAAGGACTGGGCGCTAAAATCACCCCAGTAAAAACAGTGCATGAGCTACTTAGCCTAATTAATTAACACTTAACCGATAATGTTCTCAATGTTATTCTTGAGCTGAGTTGGTTTATATAAAGAATAGAATAAGGAAATAAAATGAAAAAATTAGTTATAGCTGTCGCTATTATTGCAGCCGGTATTGGTGGCGTAAGTTACGCAAATTACGTGGCAACGCAAGAAGTTCGCACAGAAGTAGATAAACAACTAGCTTTAGTTACTGAGCAAACAGGTGCTACGTTTAAGTATACAGAGCTGTCGGCCAGTGTCATTTCTAAAAGTGTGGAAATTATTAATATGGAAGTTACGAGCCCAGAGGGTGATAACGTGGCGCATATTCAAAGCATTGAATTGACTGGTTATGAAACAGATAAAATTTCACCGTATACATCACTGGATGTAAAAAGCTTTCAATTTAATAAAGACTTCGTAGCGAAGCTACCAGCAGATACAAATACAATGTTAGCATCGGCAAGTTACGATTTACACTCGTCATTAGATTATGATGAAAACTCAGGCGACAGTGATATCGTTATTAAGCTTGATGCAAAAGATATTGTTAGTTTTAATATGGATGTTGGATTGGCGAATTCTAAAGCGCTAATGGATGCATCTCTTGCGATCAATAAAACACAGCAAGAAGCAGATAATGAATCGTTTTCTTATGAGCAGCAGTTACAAGAACAAACGCTAATTATGCAAGCTATCAGTAAGCTAGAGCCTCGCAGTATGAATTTCGTCTTAAATGATCAAGGTGATCTTAAAGCTCTATTAGAAAGCGAACTTAAAAAGCAGGGCATGACGTTAGAGCAAATGCAGATGATGGTTGAACAGCAGCTACAACAGGCCCCTGTAACCCCAGAAATAGCACAAGCAATCAGTGGTTTTGTGAAAGGATTAAACTCATTTTCTATGTCAGCAAAATTACCTGAAGGTAAAACGATGATAGAAGTGAATCAACAAATAATGATGTTAATGGGCCAACCTGAAGAGCTGGTTAAGTTTATTAACTTAGAAGTTAAAGGTAGTTAACCAAGCTAATTAAAGATAAATATTTAATTATGTACCTATAACAAAGGCGTCAATTGGCGCCTTTGTTATTTTAAGTTATTAACCAGAGTTCAGGCTAATTAGTAATTTTGATCGCCAAAACAACTTACTTTAATAATATCGGTGATTATTTGTTGTGATGGTTTTATTTTTTCCATTGCTAAAAATTCGTCAGGTTGATGTGCTTGGTTAATTGAGCCTGGCCCCATTACAATAGTTTCACACCCTAGTTGCTGAATAAAAGGTGCTTCGGTACAGTAATTTACTGCAATGGCTTTTTGCCCTGCTATTTTTTCAGCTAATATCACCAAAGCACTGTCGGTGCTGCCAGTAAAAGCGGGGATCGGCTCGTGTAGATCAATGACGCTGACCGCATTAGGGTATTGCTGATTAATCTCTTTAGTTGCGTCAAGTACTAATGCTTGCAACTCTTTCACACTTAGCCCTGGAAGCGGTCGCATATCTATATGCATTTCGCAGCAACCACAAATTCTATTCGCGTTGTCACCACCATGAATATTACCAAAATTCAATGTAGGGTAAGGTATTTTAAAGTGGCTTAATGAATATTTATGCTTTAACTGCTCTTTTAAGATCAATAATTTTGAAGTCACTTTATGCATGATTTCTATGGCGTTGAGACCACGTTCGGGATCGGAGCTATGCCCTGAACGTCCAATTACTCTAATTGCTGTACTCATATGTCCTTTATGTGTAAATACTGGAGTCATATCAGTCGGTTCGCCAATGATACAGCGCGCAGGTTTTAAATTTGGGTGCCTACAAATTTGTTGTGCACCGGCCATTGTAGTTTCTTCGTCGGCAGTGGCGAGTATTAAAATAGGTTGAGTTTGCTGTTTTTCATCAAGTTCACTAACAGCTTGTAGCACAAAAGCAAAAAAACCTTTCATATCAATGCTTCCCAGCCCGTATAATTTATTATCGAGTTCGGTAAGTTTAAATGGGTTGTGATTCCAGCGGCTATCATCAAACGGTACTGTATCGGTGTGACCCGCAAGCATTAACCCACCATCACCTTCTCCGCGTCTGGCTAATAAATTATAGCGCCCTTTGCCTCCTTCTAATTCAATGATTTCACATGTAAAGCCAAGTGTTTCACACCACCTCGCAAGAAGTTCGATTACGTTTTTATTGCTCATACACAGGTTGTCTTCAATAGCACTGATAGACGGGGCTGCAATCAATTGTTGATACATAGAAATAAACGATGGCAAAGGCATAAAAAATCCAAAATAAGTATTCAATTTAATTGCATAACAATATAAAAGTATTTATGATGAATATCAATTCACTTTTTAAGCATAAATATATTGAAAGTAACGTTATGAAAACAGTGCGACGATAATCAAAATTCATTAATAAAAGGCTGAATTAGCGCCAAGGCTAGTTTAAGCGAACATTATAGGTAAGTAATAACTAATTTTAAGATAACGAGTAACAAATGAATGTAGTGATTATTGGCGCAAGTGGATACAGCGGCGCAGAGTTAGCAAGTTTAGTTGCTAAACACCCAAACTTAACGTTAACAGGCTGTTATGTATCTGAGGGTAGCTTAGATAAAAAAAAATTGCTGAGTGATTTATACCCAGAGCATCTCGGCTTGCTTGACCTACCATTACTTCCTCTTAGTGAATCAGCTTTTGATGACATCCAAATTGGTGCTGATTATGTGTGTTTATGTACTGATCATAAAGTGAGTGTTGATTTAGCACCGCGTTTTTTAGCAATGAGTAAAAAGGTCTTTGATTTATCTGGCGGTTATCGCCTTGCGAGCAATGATGATTACGTTACCTACTATGGTTTTGAGCACAAACATCCTGAGTTATTAAATAAAGCTGCTTATGGTTTAGCTGAATGGAATGGCGATGCAATTGCTGAAGCTCAATTAGTTGCTGTGGCAGGGTGTTACCCTACAGCTGCACTTAATGCATTGAAACCCCTACAACAAGCAGGTTTGTTAAGCGAGCAACGTATTATCATTAATGCGGTGTCGGGTGTAACTGGTGCTGGGCGTAAAGCCAGTGTAGGTACTCATTTTTGTGAGGTATCACTTGCTCCTTATGGTTTATTTAACCACCGTCACGGTCCTGAAATTGAGCAACACCTTGGTCACCAAGTCTTATTTACGCCGCACTTAGGCAATTTTCCTCGTGGTATTTTAGAAACTATTTATGTGCAGTTAAAGCCTGAGGTAACAAGTGAGCAAGTAACACAAGCGTATCAGGTACTTGCCGATGAGCCACTTATTCGTTTATTAGGCGATAAAATCCCATCAATAAAAGGTGTAGCTAAGCAACCTTATGTTGATATTGGTTGGCAGCAGCAAGGATCGCAATTAATTGTTATTGCAGCAATAGATAATTTATTAAAAGGTGCTGCAGGTCAAGCTTTACAGTGTATTAATCTATCAATGAATTTAGAGCATACCACGGGCTTAAAAGGAGCGTTTTAAATGAGTAAAGAAACGTGGGTTATTAAACTAGGTGGTGCTGTACTTAATACAGAAAACGCGGCTAAAGCATTGTTTGATGTACTTAATGAGCAACAAAATGCTCAGTTTGTAATTGTTCATGGCGGTGGTTCTTTAGTAGACACGTGGCTAAAAGGGGCTGGTTTTGCTAGTGCTAAACACCAAGGTTTACGTATTAGTCCAGCAGAGCAAATGCCTTATATAGTGGGTGCACTCGCAGGTTGTGCAAATAAACAATTAATGGCTCAAGCTATTCGTACTGGTCATAAGCCTGTTGGTTTGAGTCTTTTCGAGGCGGGTGTTAGCGCTACACAAAAGTTAAAAGCACTTTGTTTAGTAGGTAAATGCACAAGTAACGATGATTCTATTATTAACGATTTACTTAAACTTGGCCGCTTACCGATCGTTAGCTCTATCGGTTTTGATGAGCAAGGCCTTTGGTATAACGTAAATGCTGATGAAGCTGCAGCGGCTATTGCTAGTAATTTAAACGCAGAACTCATTTTTATGACGGATGTAGAAGCGGTACTTGACGTAAATAAACAACCGCTACATCAACTTGACACAAAACACATTGATACTTTAATAGATGAAGGAGTAATTGTGGGCGGGATGGAGGTCAAAGTTAAGACCAGCCTTCACGCTGCCCAACATTTACGACGCGGTGTGTATATTTCCAGCTGGCAAAAGCCAGAAAATTTAACTGACTTGCTTGAAGGCAAGCATGTCGGAACGAAGATTACACCATAGGTTTATTATGTTTAAGAATTTTTTAACCGGTTTAGAGTTAGACCAACAAAGCGCACTTAATTTATTAAAGTTAGCGCGCGATATAAAAGCAAAGCCAGAAAAATACAGCCAAGTATTATCGGGTAAATCAATCGTAACATTGTTTGAAAAACAAAGTTTACGTACTCGTTTATCATTTGATATTGGTATAAATCGTTTAGGTGGTCATGCAGTTTATTTAGATCAGCAAAATGGTGCTATGGGCGCACGTGAATCAATTAAAGATTTCGCACTTAATATTTCTACTTGGGCCGACGGTCTTGTGGCGCGTGTAAATCAGCACAGTACATTAGCTACGTTAGGTGAGTTCTCATCGGTACCTGTAGTAAATAGTTTGTGTGATTTGTATCACCCATGCCAAGCACTGGCTGATTTTTTAACGCTTCAAGAAGTACATGGCGATGTGAGTCAGCTTAAAGTTGCTTACTTAGGTGAAGGTAATAACGTGACTCATTCATTGATGTTACTTGCTGCTACTTTAGGTACTGACTTTGTTGCTGTAACACCAAAAGGGTGTTCGCCTGATTCACAAATACTTAAAAAAGCAGAGCAAATTGCAGCAATGAATGGTGCATCAGTTATGGTAAGTGACCGTGTTGAAGCTGCTGTTGGTGCAAACGTTGTATACGCAGATACATGGGTATCAATGGGTGATACAACACCGCTTGAGCAAGTTAAAGAAAAATATATGCCTTATCAATTAAATCAGGCATTACTAAATCAAACCGGTGCAACTACGGTTTTACATTGCCAACCGGCACACCGTGAATTTGAAATTACCTCTGAGGTAATGGATGGTCCAGCATCAAAAATTATTCAACAAGCAGAGAACCGCATGCATGCGCAAAATGCTCTGCTAGTGACGTTACTAAATCCAAATTTTGTTAAGGAACACCTATGAGTTCAATTAAAAAAGTCGTTTTAGCCTATTCAGGTGGTCTTGATACATCGGCTATTGTGCCATGGTTAAAAGAAAACTACGGCTGCGAAGTAATCGCGTTTGTAGCTGATGTAGGCCAAGGCGCAGAAGAACTTGAAGGCGTAGAAGCTAAAGCAATCGCCTCTGGTGCTTCAGAATGTTATGTAGTTGACTTAAAAGATGAAATGGTAAGTGATTACATTTACCCAACACTTAAAACCGGTTCAATTTACGAAGGTACTTATTTATTAGGTACTTCTATGGCGCGCCCTATTATTGCTAAAGCACAGGTTGAAATTGCACGTAAAGTAGGTGCTGATGCACTTTCTCATGGTTGTACAGGTAAAGGTAATGATCAAGTTCGTTTTGAATCATGTTTTGCGGCCCTTGCCCCTGATTTAAAAGTAATTGCGCCATGGCGTGAGTGGGATTTATCCAGTCGTGAATCATTACTTGATTACTTAGCAGAGCGTGATATTCCCTGTTCAGCGTCAGCTACAAAAATTTATAGTCGTGATGCCAATGCATGGCATATTTCGCACGAAGGTGGCGAGCTTGAAGACCCTTGGTGTCAACCCACAGAGCAAGTATGGACTTGGACTAACTCTCCAGAGCAAGCACCAGACAAATCAGAATTAGTAACATTAAAAGTTGTTGAAGGCGAAGTGGTTGCTGTAAATGGCGTCGAGCTTAAACCATACGATTGTTTGGTTAAATTAAACGATATTGCATCGCCTCATGGTGTTGGACGTGTTGATATTGTAGAAAACCGTTTAGTCGGTATGAAATCACGCGGTTGTTATGAAACCCCTGGCGGCACTGTAATTATGGCTGCACTTCAAGCAATTGACGAGCTAGTACTTGATAAAGCAAGCCGTAAATGGAAAGAAGTATTGGGTGGTGAATTTTCGCATTTAGTATATGACGGCCGTTGGTTTACGCCACTTAAAGACTCTATTTTAGCCGGTGCTGAAGCACTTTCTAAAGTGGCAACAGGTGAAGTGGTACTTAAGCTATATAAAGGCCAAGTAACGGCGGTTCAAAAGCAGTCACCAAATAGCTTATACAGTGAAGCATTTGCTACATTTGGCGAAGACGATGTATACGACCAATCGCACGCTGAAGGCTTTATCCGTTTATTCTCGCTTTCAAGCAGAATTTCAGCGCTAGCTAAAAAATAATTATTACGCCCCAGTAAAAGGGGCAATACAGGGTTTGGAGATATTTCATGGCATTATGGGGCGGACGTTTTTCTACGGGTCCAGATGAGGCGTTTAAGCAATTTAACGACTCTCTTCCCTTCGATTATCAGTTAGCAGAGCAAGATATTATCGGCTCTGTGGCATGGGCTGGCGCACTTGAGCAAGTCAATGTGTTATCAAACGATGAACACAAAAAACTCGTTGCGGCATTGTATGAGTTACTTGAAGAAGTAAAAGGTGATCCACTTGCTGTAGTAACATCAGGCGCAGAGGATATTCATTCACATGTTGAGGCTGCATTAATCGAAAAAGTAGGTGATTTAGCTAAAAAATTACATACAGGCAGAAGCCGTAATGACCAAGTAGCCACCGACTTTAGATTATGGTGTAGGGATACAGCCGAGCATATTTTAAAAGCAATCGCACAATTAAAAGGTGAATTTGTAGCGCTTGCTGAGCGAGAACTCGGTACTATTTTGCCAGGTTACACTCATTTACAGCGCGCTCAACCAGTACTATTTAGTCACTGGTGTATGGCATACGTTGAAATGCTGGAACGCGACGAAAGCCGTTTACAAGACGCTAAAGCCCGTATGAACTATTGCCCGCTAGGCAGTGGCGCGTTGGCTGGCACTGCTTATCCAATTGATCGTCAAGCACTTGCGCAAGGTTTGGGTTTTACCGGAGCAACAAAAAATAGTCTTGATGGCGTATCCGATCGCGATTTTGTTGTAGAGTTATTAAGCTGTGCGTCAATTTCGATGATTCATTTATCGCGTATGTCAGAAGATTTAATATTTTATAACTCGGGTGAAGCTGGTTTTATAGAGCTTGCAGATAACGTGACATCTGGTTCGTCTTTAATGCCACAAAAAAAGAATCCAGACGCACTCGAACTTATTCGCGGTAAAACGGGTCGTGTATTTGGTGCATTCAGTGCAATGATGATGACGTTAAAAGCACTTCCATTGGCTTATAACAAAGACATGCAAGAAGATAAAGAAGGCATTTTCGACGCGATGCCAACATGGCTTGCGTGTATTCATATGGCTCAAGCATGTATTAAAGGTATAAAAGTAAAAGGCGAGCGTACGCTTGCGGCTGCTAAAGGGGGTCATGCTAATGCCACCGAACTTGCTGATTACTTAGTTGCTAAAGGAGTGCCATTTAGAGAAGGGCATCACATTGTAGGTGTTTTAGTGCAGCTTGCGATTAGCGAAGGTAAAACGCTTGAAGCACTTTCGCTTGAACAGTACAAATCAGTAAATGATGTTTTTGAAGACGATGTATATCCGGTTTTAGAAATAGACGCATGTATAAAAGCCCGTCAAGCTTTTGGCGGCACATCGATGGCGCAAGTAACGGGGGCAATTAAAGCCGCCAAAAAAAAACAGCAAATAACGGTTCGTGATGCAAATCTAGATGATGTTGAGTCAATAGCTAAGCTCATTCAGCACTGGGCTACAGTAGGTGAAAACTTACCGCGTGCAAAAAGTGACATGGTGCATTCTATAAATGAATTTGCGGTTACTGAAATTAACGGTAGGGTAACAGGTTGCGCTTCTTTATATATTTACGATACGGGACTTGCTGAAATACGCTCATTAGGAATAGATCCACACAGTACAGTAACGGGACAAGGAAGGCAGTTAGTTGACCATCTATTAATAAAAGCCAAAAAATTGGCACTAAATAGAGTCATAGTGCTAACGCGTGTACCAGAATTTTTCGAAAAACAGTGCTTTATATTTTGTACAAAAGAGAGTTTGCCTGAAAAAGTAATGAAAGACTGTGAGCTTTGTCTTCGTAAAGATAATTGTGACGAAGTCGCAATGGAATATATTTTAAGGTTAAGTAAAAGCGCGGAGATCCCGTGTAAATACGTAGCTTAAATTCCCTAGATACAAAAGCGTACGGTTATCTCTGTGCGCTTTTATTACAATTCGCTTAATTAAGTGATCTATTTTGAAGTAAGAAAATCTTGTTAATAGCAAGGCAAAGTTTCATTATTTGGTTGTTCTCGGTCATTGCTCTGCATTCATTTACCAGCAATTTTTAAAGCAATTAACGCCAAGCTTAATCCTTTAAATTGATTCAGTATTAATGCAAATAGATATTATATGCGTGTGACAGCAATTTTTATTCTTAATTTTCTGGTGTCAAAAAAAATTGGCACACTGGTTGCTTTGATATAAGCCAAGTAGCAGAAATGGCTACTTGGACTAAAATATATAACGTGTTTAACGGTACAATGGTGTGATCAAAAGTTACGCCAAATATAACTTTATAAGGAACAATCACATGCAAATTTCAAACAATAGCCAAGTACAGATGCAAGCATACAATAAAACGCAACAATTAAAGCCTGCAATGGAACAAACTGCTAGCCCTAAAACCTTACAGTCTGATACAGTGACAATCTCTAAAGAAGCGATGGCTGTTAGCGGAGCAGATCTTGAACGTGGTAATACAATTTTGAAGCCTCGCCCTAAGTGATTTTAAGGAACTAAATGTTTTTAGCTGATTTTTTTGGTATGTTTTCTTTATCAGCCCTCGTCATGTGGGCTTTTTTAATGGCCTTTTTCTTTAATTTATTTGTTTATAGTCTAGGCGTTAAAAGAAAGACTACATTACTACTCAGCTCATTCATAATGATGGTTTCATACACAGCTACTGACTACTTTTTTACTTGGCTGTCATATTATAATACTACTTACCTTGATTGGGCGTTGCATGATTTTGCCACGATTCTAACTCTTCTCATAGCCTATAAGTTTTTTAAAAAAGTAACTCCTTCATTTATATATTTAATTTTAGGCCTTTCAATAAATATGCTTCTAGCGACTCTCATGTACTTAGATGTATTTATTTATAGAAACCAAGAACCTTGGTTTTTTTGGGATATATATACATTTACAGTGACGGCTAATGATTTGTTAATGGTTGCAGCTCTCATTATAGATAGAGATTTTTTAGGCCTTCACATACTTAAAAGTAAACTCGTTAGCCTTTTAAAACCTAAAAAAAACTACAAAAGGCTATAACTATCAGTATAGGTTGTGTTTGTGTTTTTCAGCTAAGTTATAATAATTTACGATGAAAACTTATTACCTTGGGTAATCTCATAAGGTGTTTTGTAGCCGTATCTGACTATATTATCTAGAGTAGAAAAGCACTTAATTAGCGCATGCTTATGATGCGCTAATGCAGTCAATGGCTATTAAGAGTCACAGCCTAATTTGGTTTTCAAAGCCTTTACTATAACAGGGTCTACAAATTCGCTGACATCACCGTTGTGACGTGCCACTTCTTTAACAAGTGTTGAGGAAATAAAAGAGTTTCTCTCTGCTGGAGTTAAAAATACACTTTCTAAATCGGGGTTGAGGCGGCGATTCATATTAGCGAGTTGAAACTCGTAATCAAAGTCAGACACCGCTCTAATTCCACGAATCAATACATTGGCGTTATTATCTCTTGCTAAATCTGCCAGCAGCCCTGAAAAACCAATTACTTTCACGTTATCTAAATGACTTAAAATGGTGTTGGCCAGCTCCACACGTTCCTCAAGACTAAAACAAGGTTTTTTACTCGGGTTATGCGCAATAGCGACTAATACGGTATCAAACATTTTTGCAGCACGTTGAATAAGGTCAGTATGACCGTTTGTAAGTGGATCAAAAGTGCCAGGGTAAATTGCAGTTATGTTCATAATATTCACTATTTATTATTTTAACGTTAGTTTAACAGTGTTTTTTGCACAAATCAGCAATTGCAAATAGCAATACTTCAAAGGGAATATGTGGGGTGGGAGTGTTATATGGTAGATATTTGTTTATACTGCATAGCCTCTTTTTTAGTGTAACGTAGCCCTTAGATAATTTGAGTATTAGCATATGAATACCAAGGACAAAATAATACACACCAGTATTTCGTTATTTAACGAACAAGGTGAACGTGCAATATCGACCAATCATATTGCGTCGCATTTAGGGATGAGCCCTGGTAATCTTTACTATCATTTTAAAAATAAAGAAGACATTATTCGTCATATATTTGCACTTTATCGAGATCATTTAAGCACTCACTTTAAACCAATTAATAAAGACGATGATGCTTTTAGCCATTTAACAGCCTACTTAGACTCGTTATTTGAATTGATGTGGCGATATCATTTTTTTTACGACAATCTAGGTGATATTTTATCGCGAGATGCCTATTTAAAGCAGGCCTATATTGACTTTCAATTAGAGTTATTAGAGCAGGTGCGTAAGATTATTCTTGGTTTACGTGATAGTGAAATGATTGCTATAGATGAAGAAGATGCTATTGAGCTGGCCCACACACTAAAGCTTACAGTAAGTTTTTGGACGCCTTATATTAAAGCGCGTAGATTAAGTGGGACACTGTTAGAGCAAGATATTTATCATGGCATTTTAAAAGTACTGACATTATTTAGAGCTTACAGTACGGATAAAAGTATTAATAAGCTTAATCAGTTAAGAGATAAATACACTGAGTTAGCACAACATGCCCAAAGTGATATCTAACGATTAAGTTTTGGTTATTTCCTAGACGCTGAATTTTTTGTTATAATCGCGCGCCAAATGTCTGGGAGCGCGAATTCCCGCAGTCTAAGAGTGAACTATGCTTAAATTTATCGTCAAACTACACCCTGAAATAGCCATTAAAAGCCGTTCAGTCCGTAAACGCTTTACTAAAGTGTTAGAAAATAACATTAAGATTGTATTGCGTCGTGTTGACGAAAAAGTACAAGTAAGAAATAACTGGGATAATATTTCAGTTGTTACTAAGCTTGAAGATGCACAAGTTCGCCTTGAGTTTATCGACAGCCTTAAGCGCATACCTGGCATTGTTCAGTTTATTGAAGTAACCGAAACGCAATTTGAAACACTCGATGATATCTATCAAAAAACCATCGCTTTAGTTGGTCATACTATTATAGGTAAAACCTTTTGCGTACGTGCTAAGCGCATAGGGCAACACGACTTTACCTCAACTGATTTAGAACGCTATGTTGGCGGCGGATTAAATCAGCACATTGAAGGCGCAAGCGTTAAACTTAGCCGCCCAGAAGTAACAATACGCCTAGAAGTAAAAGACGATAAAGCTTACATTGTTTCGCAAACGCATTTTGGTATGGCGGGCTTCCCGTTGCCAACTCAAGAAGATGTACTTTCGCTGATGTCTGGTGGCTTTGATTCTGGCGTAGCAAGCTATCAAATGATTCGAAAAGGTGCGCGTACACACTTTTTATTCTTTAATTTAGGTGGCGCAGCGCACGAAATTGGTGTTAAACAAGCAAGCTATTTTTTATGGAAAAAATACAGTTCAACACACAAAGTTAAATTTATAACTATTGATTTTGAACCCGTTGTCGCTGAAATTTTAGAAAACGTTGAAAACAGCCAAATGGGTGTCGTGCTTAAGCGTATGATGATGCGCGCGGGGAGTGTTGTAGCGCAAAAGCTAAACATTCAAGCACTTGTTACCGGAGAAAGTATTGGGCAAGTATCTAGTCAAACATTAGCTAATTTAAGCGTGATTGACCGTGTTACTGAAACGCTTATTTTACGCCCGCTTATTCAAAACGACAAACAAGAAATTATCAACCTAGCTCGCCAAATTGGTACCGCCGAAATGGCCGAAACGATGCCAGAATACTGTGGTGTTATTTCTAAAAAGCCGACTGTTAAAGCCAAAATTGAAGTAATAGAAGCCGAAGAAGAAAAGTTCGACTTTGATGTGCTTGATACGGTTGTAGATAATGCACGTATAATGGATGTGCGCGATATCGATGTTGAGGCTAAGCAAGAGCTAAAAGAAGCAGAGTCAGTTGCTGATTTACCAGCGGGCGCGGTTGTTGTTGATATTCGCTCGCCAGAGGAAGAAGACGCATCGCCACTTGAGATAGACGGAGTTGAAGTAATACACTTACCATTTTTTCGCTTAGCAACTAAGTTTGGTGATTTACCAAAAAATACGGACTATTATTTATATTGTGATAGAGGCGTAATGAGCCAGCTACAGGCACTTATGTTGCACGAGCAAGGCTTTGATACCGTAAAGGTTTATCGTCCATAAAAGTTAAAAATTGATATAAGCGTGGTTTATACCACGCTTTTTTTTGCCTGAATTTTAGCTAATAACTGGTTATTATAGGGAGTTTTAATATTATAAACTTTACCCTGTTCATTAATATAACCACACATTGCTGTTATTTCAGTTGGCCTCTCGTTAATCACATCTTGTTGCATGGAAGAGTAATTTTGCGCTGTTAGTTCCATTACGTTATAGGCTGTAGTTAGTGCATTAATTAAAGGAATATTAAGGCCTTGTGCTTTTGCAATGTTACACGCTTCAGTGAGTAAATTGATGATCATTGAATTGTATTGGGGATCGCGAAGTTGGCCATTTTTAACGTTATGTAATGCACTTAATGGATTTATGGCAATATTAACGAATAGTTTCTCGAATCGTAGTTGTTGTATGTTGCTTGTAGCGTGCAGCTTTGGAATACTTTTTAAAGTGTTAGCCATAGTTGATATGTTTTTAAGCGCTAAACTATTGCAGCCACCAATTACACTTTGGCCTTCACCGGTATGTTGCACAATGTATTGATTCGATTTAAAGCCTGCCATACTTGTTGTTAAAAAGTAGAGAGCTTGGCTTGGGATTAATTCTGACTTTAATTCTTCAACATTACCCATGCCATTATGTGAAAGTACTATATTTGTGTGCTCAGTTAAGTAAGGCTTTACCTGCTCAAACGCGCTTTGCACTTGAAAAGCTTTCACTGTCATTAATATCACGCCAAATTTTGGTTGTGTAGCTAGTTGATTTAGTGAGATGAAGCGGGCATTTATTTTTTGTGAGGCACTGTTTTTACGACTATAAAAGCGCGTATTATTTGTGGCTTTACGTGTTAAAACATAAACGTTGTGTTGGTTACTTAAAAAATGACTTAAAAGTAAACCAATTGCACCATCACCAACAACAAGAATATTAGTCATAAGGATTCTTTTTGCGAGGAGTAAAAATCACTCTGAGTAAAAAATAGCTAGCTGCACCTGCAAAATCGGCAATAAAATCACCTATAGATGCTTGCCTGTAAGGAAGGGCATCTTGCATTATTTCGATGCAAGCGCCATAACCTGCTAGTAACAGTATTTGTGCGTATAAAGGTAGCTTAAATGCCTTATCCATTATTATGGCAAGTACGAAAAAAATCCCAAAGTGGGCTACTTTATCAATATGAGGGAATAAATTTGTAACCCCTCCTTTTATTTCTTTGGCAAATAAAAAGGTAAACGCTACGATACTGATCAAAAAAATTGCTTGATAAACACGCCTTGTCACGACAAATCCTAAAATCGCTTAAAAAAGAGACCAAAGTATATCAAACTAATTTAGTATCGCACCTGAACAAGATGCAGAAAAATGTAAAGATTTATTATTTTAGCGTTATAATTGCGGCATAAATTAAGATTACACCAATTGCATTAAATTAGTGATCTATTATAGCGATAAGAAAACAACTCAATAATAAGGCTAAAATTATGATACATAGTTGTTCTATATAAATAATTTTTAACGTCGTTAGTGAGTTATTTAATACGCTAGAATGATCATGTTTTTAATAAAATTGGTATTAGACAGTTAGGAGAAACCAATGCCTTCATTTGATATTGTATCTGAAGTAGAAATGAACGAAGCTAAAAACGCAGTCGATAACGCAAATCGTGAACTAGAAACACGTTTTGACTTTAGAGGCGTTGATGCATCTATCGAGTTAAACGATAAAACAATTAAATTAAAAGCCGAAGCAGACTCTCAGGTTATGCAGTTATTTGATATTTTGGCGAACAAAATATCTAAGCGTGGCATGGACGTATCAAGTTTAGAGCTACAAGATATTAGTCGTGCAGGCAAAAATGTTTTTCGTAATGTCGGGTTAAAGCAAGGCATCGAAAAAGACATGGCTAAAAAAGTTGTAAAAGCCATTAAAGACTCGAAAGTTAAAGTGCAAGCGGCCATTCAAGGTGAAGAAGTACGTGTAACAGGTAAAAAACGCGACGACCTTCAAGAAGCAATGCAGGTTGTGCGCAGCGCCGATTTAGGCCAGCCTTTCCAATTTAAAAATTTCCGTGATTAAAACACCTTCAAAAATCTAGCTAACCAGCTAGGGGGTTAATTAAAAGCCAAACAGCAGTGTTTGGCTTTTTTGTTATACCAATTGCATTAAATTAGTGATCTATTATAGCGATAAGAAAATAGCGCAATAACAAGGCTAAAACTATGATACATAGTTGTTCTATATAAATAGTTTTTAACGTAGTTAGTGAGTTATTTAATACGCTAGAATGATCATGTTTTTAATAAAATTGGTATTATATGGGCTTGCTCTTTCATAACTCACATTGGTAAATCTGCATTTAGCTATATAGACGTCCATTGACATTTATCAACAAAATACTCACAATAGCGGCATATTTTCAAGGTGCTTGCTAAACGCTTCAAGTTAATAAGTTTTTAGCAGGATAATCGGGAAGTTGGTGCGTTTTCATGATGACTACAAACCCAACACTGCCCCCGCAACGGTAAAGTATGGTGTTTTTTATGTGCCTACTGAGTCCGGAGACCGGCCTTGATGCAATCTTACTTAAATCTTTGCGGTGGGCAAAGGTAGGGGATCTCATGCTAAACAAAACAACCCTTGGCGTTGCAATTTCTGCTGCGCTTTCATTTTCTGCGTCTGGTGCAGAACAATCAATTGAAAAAATAACCGTTACAGCTAACAAGTTTGAGCAATCAATTAATGATGTTTTAGCGAGCGTAAATGTTATTAAACGTGCTGAAATAGAAGCAAGTAACGTACGCGATTTACCTTCCCTTTTAAATACAGTTGTTGGTCTTGATATTGTAAGTAATGGGGGCTTTGGGCAAAAAGCGGATGTATTTGTACGTGGCGCGTCGGCAAAGTACACATTGGTTTTGGTGGATGGTGTTAGGATAAGTGATGCGACTTCGGGTAGTGTGTCGCTTACTAACATCCCAGTTAATAGCATTGAACGTATCGAAGTTATCAAAGGTGCTCGCGCGGCCATTTATGGTTCAGATGCAATCGCAGGGGTTATTAACATCATTACTCGTGATGCAATTAATAATACTTTATCTGCTACATTTGGTAGCAATAGTTACTCAAACTATCAGCTAGCAGGTGGGGTAGCTAAAGATGCGTTGAGCTTTAAATACAATGCAGGTTATGAAGAAACAGATGGCTTTGATGTTACTGAAAAAGACCCTACTGCTGCAATTACTAAAGATCATGATGATGATGGCTATAGAAATAAAAATATTGGTTTTAACTTAAGCTATCATACTGAAGACTTGGGTCAATTTAGCGCACAAGCACAGTATAGTGAAGGTGAGGGCGAATACGATTCGGCATACTCTAGCGACGCTTATGATTTTGAAAACTATATAGCTAAATTAGGTTGGGAAAAAAGCTCTCAAAATTATAATCAAGGTGTTTCAGTCAGTTTATCGCAAGAAGAAAATGAGCAAACAGGGACTGCAGTAAATACTTTTTATAGTACTGAACGTTTTGAAGCAGAATATCGTGGTCTATATACTTTAACTCAAACACTAGAACTAAGTGGCGGTGTTAATTTATTACAAGAAGATTTATCCGGTTCTACAGCAACTTCATTACATGAAAAACGCGATAATAAAGCATTATTTATTGGTGCTTTTTATGATGATGACATATGGCTTGCTAGTGCTGTTATTAGAACCGATGATTACGATTACCACGGTCGCGCTAATACATACAGTACAGGTGTTGGTTATAAAGCTAATAAATATATTAGCGTTCGTGCAAGTCACGGTACAGCATTTAGAGCACCATCATTGGTGAACGCGTTTGTAACGAATAGCCTCTATTATGTAGGTAACAGCGATATTAAGCCCGAAGAGGCTGTGAATAATGAGCTGGGCATTACGCTTACAACAAAATGGGGTCGTTACGATATTACTATTTTTGATAATAATATTACAAACTTAATTGAAAACCAATATGACGCTAATTTGGGAAAATATGTACCTTCAAATGTTGCGCGTGTGTCTATGCAAGGGGTTGAAATTAGTGCTGAGTTTAGCGCGTTAGGGTTTGAACATAACGCTAACTTAAGTTTTTTAGATACAGAAGATGAAACTACGGGTAAAGAGTTGGCGCGTCGCCCATCTGAAGCATTTAATTATACACTAACTAAAAGGTGGGGACATTTTGACGCCAATCTAACCATGCTATATCGCTCAGCTCGCGATTCAATTTCATACTACGATACAGAAATTGCAGCGTTTACTGTGTTTAATATTGCTGCTAACTATCAGCTTTTAGATAATCTAGCGCTACATGCACGTATTGAAAACTTAACTGATAAAGAGTACTTCACTGCGGGTATTGGCTTTGCCGCAAGTGGTGAGCTTTTAGGTTACACCGCACCCAGCAGACAAGTATTTGCTGGGATTAGCTACCAGTTCTAAATTTATTATTTAGTTATTAAAAATACAAAAGCCCGATAAATTATCGGGCTTTTTGCTTTTTCTGTTTACTTTTAAGTTATACCAACCTGCGTAGACCTCTAAACAGTTTAACGGATTAAATCACACGCTAACGTCGTTATAAATTTTTTATTTAGAACCACTAGATATAAAGTTTTTTCCTAGTTAGAGCGCAATTTTATTATCGTTAAATAGCTTCTATACTTATTTAGATTGGTATTAATCAGTTAAAAACTCTTCGAACACGGTTTCAAACTTATGTAATTTTGGCGCGATTAAAATACTGCAATAACCCTGCTGTGGATTTTCATTGTAATAGTCTTGATGATAGTGCTCAGCTGGGTAATAAGTGCTAGCAGGGCTAACCTCTGTAACAATTGGATTACTTACATGACTTTGCAGTTGAGCTATTATCTCATTGGTTTGTTTTAGCTGGGTGTTATCATGATAATACACAACACTTCGGTACTGCGTGCCTATATCGTTACCTTGGCGATTCAATTGTGTTGCATCATGCAGTGTGAAAAACATTGCTAACAGTGTTTCAAAGCTAACCAAAGTCGCGTCAAATTCAATTTCAACAACCTCAGCGTGACCGGTTGTGCCTGAGCATACAGAATCATAGGTTGGGTTAGTAGTTTCGCCGCCGGTGTAGCCAGAACTTACGGTTAGTACGCCATTTACACGTCTAAATGCAGCATCTATACACCAAAAACAGCCGCCACCAAATGTTGCTACTTGCGTTGTTGAGCTCATAAGTATTCCTAAAATGTATATGGGGTTTAAAGGCGAGCATAAATTGTATGCGCCGCAACAACAAGGTTACGGCGCAATTAAAAGACTAGATCTCTTCGAAAGGTTTTTCAGCGGCTTGTTTGTCTAATTTTTGCTGTAAAAACTCAGGTGATTGTGTGTTACGTGCAAGTGCATAATATGCAGCTGGTACAACAAAAAGCGTCAGTAGGGTCGATACAATAACCCCTGTAAACACGACTACACCGATCACCATGCGGCTTTCAGCACCTGGGCCTGAGGCAAGTACTAAAGGCACTGCGCTCATAACGGTTGTTAATGACGTCATAATAATTGGGCGCAAGCGCTGTGTAGCAGCTTGTAGTATTGCTTCACTAAATTCAACGCCTTTATCGCGTAATTGGTTAGTAAATTCAACAATGAGTATGCCGTTTTTAGCACTTAACCCGATGAGCATAACAATACCTATTTGGCTGTAAATATTTAAGGTAAGCCCTGTAGCCCAAAGGCCAAACATAGCACCCATTAAACCAAGTGGTACGGTAAGCATAATTACAAACGGGTGCATAAAGCTTTCAAACTGCGCCGCAAGTACTAAAAAGGTAACGGTTAACGCGAGTATAAATACGTAGGTCATTGCTGATGCGCCTTCGTAATAAAGTTGCGACTCACCTTTGTAGTCTACTGCACCGTCTATATCGTTTTCCTCAGCAGCGACTTCGTTTAAAAAGTTAAGTGCTTCTTCAAGCGTATAGCCATCCGCTAAGTTGGCGCTTAGCGTTATTGCGCGCATACGGTTGTAACGGTTTAAGCGAGAGGCTGTTGCTTCCTCTTTTAAGCTGATAAGGCTATCAAGTGGCACTAGTTCACCGCTACGTGATTTTAGGTAGATATTCGAAATGTCGGTCGGGTTAGCAAAGTCTTCCTTTGTTCCTTTTAAAATCACATCATATTCTTCACCACGATCAATAAAGGTAGTTACTCGGCGCTGACCAAGCATTGTTTCGAGCGTACGGCCTACATCTGATACCGACACGCCTAAATCAGCCGCTTTGTTTTTATCTATGCTGACTAAAAATTGCGGGAAAGTTTCTTTGTAATCATGGTCAATTCTTACAAGACCAGGGTTTTGCTCAGCACGCTTAATTATACGGTCACGCCAGTCGGCAAGTTGTGCGTAATCATTACCTTGCAATACAAACTCAATAGGGCGAGATGAGCCACCACCGCCAATACCACGGCGCATAATGGCAAATGCACGAACATCAGTCACTTCTTGCATTTTACCGCTTATTTCGTCTATTACTTCCCATGTAGAGCGTTTACGTTTATCCCAATCGGCCATGCCAACAATAGCAACACCACCGCTGCCGCCCCAGCCAGGTACCCTTATTAATACACGGCTTAGCTCGCCAGATTCAGAATAGGGCATTAAGCGCTCTTCTATTTTAGCCATATTAGCGGCGTTGTTTTCGTAGCTTGCCCCTTCAGGGCCGCTCATCATAATAAAGAATGTACCACGGTCTTCTTTTGGTGTTAGCTCAGAAGGGACTTGTAAAAACAGTGAGTAACTAACAAAGCCCGCTAATAATAAGCTCACCATTAAGCCCCATTTACGGGTTATATTAGTAGAGAGTGACTTGCGGTAACTTACTTCAATTTTAGTAAATTGACGGTCCATCCATTGGCTAAATTTATTTGGTTTATCTGATACTTTAAGTACTTTAGAGCATAGCGCAGGTGCCAGTGTTAGTGCCGTAACACTTGAGAAAAACACGGCAGCACTTACCGCCATAGCGAATTCTGTAAATAATGCACCGATTCGACCATCCATAAATACCAATGGTACAAACACAGATATAAGTACAAGCGTGGTTGCTACTATTGCAAAACCGACTTCACGCGCGCCTCTAAATGCAGCTAGTAACGGCGGCTCACCCAGTTCAATACGACGGTGAATGTTTTCAAGCATGACAATGGCATCATCTACCACTAAACCGATAGCGAGTACTAGCGCTAGTAGGGTAAGTAAGTTGATTGAGTAACCCATAGCTAATAAAAACATAAAGCTACCAACTAATGCGACAGGTACAGTCACTGCTGGTATAAGTGTTGCTCTTATATTGCCTAAAAACAAAAATATAACGAGCACGACTAAACCCATAGAGATAGCAAGCGTGCTGTAAACTTCACTAATTGATTCTTTAATAAATATAGACGAATCATAGCTATCTTGAATAGTTGTCCCTTCAGGCAAGTTTCGTTTGATTTTTTCAAGTTCGCTACGTGCGTTATCGACTACGGTAAGTGTGTTTGCTTTAGCTTGTTTTACAATGCCTAAACCAATCATGTTGCGGCCGTTACCACGAAACAAGCTTTCGTCATCGGCGGCTTCAAGGTGAACATCGGCGACTTCACCTAAACGCACTAAATAACCTTCTTCACCGCGTTTAATAACCAGATTTTCAAAATCGCGTTGATCTTTATAGCTACGTGCCGTTCGCACGGTAAAGTCACGGTCTATAGATTCTATTTCGCCAGCCGGTAACTCAACGTTTTCTGTACGAAGTGTGTTTTCTATATCGCTTGAGGTAATACCCCGTGCGGCCATTGCTTGGCGGTTAAGCCAAATTTTCATGGCATATTGGCGTTCACCACCAATGCGTACATTAGATACACCATCTACTACGGCTAAACGGTCAACTATAAAACGCTGTGCATAATCAGATAACTGCAATGAGTCCATTGTTTCGCTGTTTAATACAAACCATGCTATTGGGCTTTCATCGCTGTTAGATTTAGAGACTTCTGGCGGTCGAACTTGATCAGGCAAACTATCAAGTGCACGGGCTACGCGCTCGCGTACATCGTTAGATGCAGCGTCTATGTCGCGGTTTATATCAAATTCAATAGTAATGTTTGAACGTCCATTACGACTCGACGAGTTAATACTTTTAATACCTTCAATACCCGAGATGCGGTTTTCGATAACTTGGGTGATTTTGGTTTCTATAATTTCCGCAGAAGCGCCGGTATATTCAGTACTGATGTTTACAATAGGTGTTTCAATATCAGGGTATTCTCGAAGTGGCAGCATGGTAAATGCAACCACTCCAAAAGTCAGGAGCAGTAAATTTATTACAATGGCAAAAACGGGGCGTTTGACGCTAGTATCTGTAATCTTCACATATTACCCCTTTACGCTTACTTTACTTCCAGAGCGAATTTTTATCAGCCCTTCGGTAACAATTTGCTGGCCGTCTGTTAAGCCTTCATCAATAGCAACCCAGCCGTTGTTTCTGCTAGCAACATGTACTTCTATGCGATTAGCTATACCGTCTTTAATTTGAAAAACAAAGTGTTTGTCTTGCAAAGGTATCACCGCTTTTTCTGGCACCATTAAAGCTTGATTGCTGCTAAGCTCGAGTGCTGTGTTAAGTAGCATACCTGGGCGTAATAACCCTGACTTATTAGCAAAACTTGCTGTTACTTCAACACTGCGTGTTACAAAGTCAATACGTGAGCTAATATGTGTTACTTTTCCGGTAAAGGTTTTATCTGGGTAAGCGTCGTTTTGAGTAAGTACTTTCATACCCGCGCTAAGTTGCGCTAAGTATTTTTCAGGTACTTTAAAATCAACTTTAATAATACTAATATCATCAAGCGTAGTTATTATTGTTGCGTTGCTAACATAAGCACCCACCGATATTTCACGCTTACCTAAAAGACCAGAAAACGGTGCGGTTATTGTCATTTCATTTAGTTTTACCGTAGCGCTTTCTAGCTGCGCTTTAGTTGCATCAACACGAGATAGCTGTTCTTCTAATAAAGACTTTGCAGTTGATTGCGAGCGTGAAAGTTCGGTTAGCCGATTGAGCTGGCGTTTTTCTTCTTGTAGATTAATACTTAACTCTTTAACAGCAAGTTGTTCTTGCTTACTTTGCAGTTGTACTAACTTTTGGCCTTTACTGACTAAGTCACCATCTTTAAAGTAAATATCTGTGACATAATCGTTTTGTGCGCTTTTTATATAAATGGCTTGATTTGCACGTGCACTGCCGATGGCCTCGATCATGACAGCATTTTCTTGTGAGGTAACAGTATGCGCAGATACCTGAGTAGACATTTTAGAGAAATCTGTTTGTTCGCCATGGCTAGACGGTAAATATAAGTAGACGCTAAATATTAGTAATAGCGTAATAATAAATGGGAAAAGAGCTTTGCCTGATTGTCTTGAGTACATCGTTTTCATACCTGAAAATTAATTGTAACTATTGTACGAAATAAGACCGGAGAAAGACGGTTATGTGTCTCATAAATTTGTGCGTTAAGCGTAAAAGTTGATGAGAATAATAGTGCGTACCTGTTTTGTTGCAATTAAAGAGGTAAATATATGAATTTTAAAACATCCTGCAAGGCTTGTATAAGGGCCAGAAAAGTCATTGCATGGGCTATTATTATGTTTATATTTTACATGGTGTTTTATCAGCATGGGTAAAAATAATATAAAATATAGAGCGCAAGGTACTCGCAATGGTATTGAAATTTTAATAGTAGGTGCTGTTGGGTTGGCATTTATTATGGCATTTAATTTATTACGCCCAGGTGAAATCAGTATTTTAGAAATTTTTTTAGTGAGTGTTTGCCTAGTTGCCATTTTTGTTGGTTTTTTAAAAACTCAAGAGCCTTTTTATAGTTTAGTATTAGATGAAGCAACACTTGTTTATAACCATAAATATGGTTCTTGGCGTTTGCCTCATGCTAATTTTCATCACAGTGGCATACCTAAAGTAAAAGATAGTTTTGAATACATAGAATTGAATGCTGTGGGAGTGAAAGTAAATGATATAGATGAGTTTTTAGCAGATATTGCTCCTCGAATCGCAGGCAAACTACTTATAGAGCAACGATATTTATTTATGCAAGCTGTTCAAAAACATTGCAAAAATGGTAATTGCCCATCAGAATGGTTAATAGAAGACACACAATATAAATCCCAAAAAGGGATTTGCTATAATGGACTTATAGCTATGTTTGCAAACAGAGCTAAGTTCCTTCAACTGCTAACAGGTTATGATTTATTATTGCCTGCCAGTGTATTAGATAGAGATGTTTGGGATTTCAGTGCTAACTTGAATAAATGGAAGCATCAACCCAGTCAGTTTATAGCATCGCAAGTAAGAGATTAAACTGCGATAGTAGGAATCGTAATGAGCCAAGAAAGAGCCTTTTTAAAAAGTGGTCGAAATACCATAATACATAAAGATCGAAAACTTGATTTAGTTATTGTAAATTCGGAATTACACCCTCGGATTAAAGTGACGCAAAGTGGTTTAGAACCATTTAAAGAAGAACTGCCAAAAAATCGCCGCGATGCGAAAGAGCGATACTTAGAAGTCGTGTATGTCGGAAGTGCTGATTTGTTTGGCGAAGAAAAACAACTTCTGTTTATTCAAGCTTTAGATGGGCGTGAATACAAAATAGATTATAGTAAAATAGGTACAAAGTTGTTTGTACGCATTCATCAAGATACCTATATGTAAATTTTTAATGGCATCTTTATTGCTTGTGATTACACTATAGTAATTATTTAACATAGAAGGTGCTGCGCATGAAAGCGTTTGCTTTAATTCCTCTCATTTCTTGCAGCTTACTGAGTGCATGTGGAGGCGGTGGTGGTAGTGATGATAATTTAGCTGTAGAGGCATCGGTTAATGCTGGAGCTGATCTAAGTATTATCGAAAAAACTGAATTTACCATTACTGCACAGGGCTCTCCCGCCGATGGTACATTTACATGGCAACAAGTAAGCGGCCCAAGTTTAGACGGTTTTCCGCTTGATGGTGCAGAACAAAAAATTACCGCACCAGATGTTAAAACTGACAGTAATATCGTTTTACGAGTTAGTTATCAAAGCTCAGGTAGTAGCGCCGTAAGTGACGACATTTCTATTTCAGTTAGTTCTAACAATCAGCTTCCTCTTGCTGTTATTGCACAAACGTTACCGGTAACTCCCCCTTCTGTATACAAAGACACTGTAACTTTAAGTGGCCTCGAATCAAGTGATCCAGATGGAAACGGTCAAATTAATAGCTATTTATGGCAGCTGTTATCAGGCCCAGATTTAAATATTACTACTTTCAATGAGGCTACCCTTAGTTTTTCACATCCTTTATTGGAAAGTAGTGAGAATTTATCGTGGCAATTAACAGTCACTGATGATGAAGGCGGTAAGGCCAGTACGCAATATACTATGACACTCAATAAAACGAATGAGTTAGTAGATGCAAATGCTGGAGAAGATCAAAATATTGAAGAGTTCGAACAAGTAACTTTAGATGCAACTAGCAGTGAAACAGTTACAGATACATATCAGTGTAAATGGCAACAACTTACCGGAAGCGCTGAGGCACTGAGTGATAGTAGCCAATGTACAACAACATTTTTTGCCTCCGATGTAGATACAGATACAATATTAAGTTTTGAGGTAACGGTAACTGATACGAAGGGACGTACCGATACAGATGCGTTATTTATTGATGTATCACCAAAATCACTGGGACTTATAAACGATAGTGGTATTGGTGAATGTTACAACAATACTCTGCGCATAAATTGCGATAATGATGACTTTCCAAGTCAAGATGCAGAGCTTGGTCGTGATAGCTTTGCTAATCGTCTAGATAAAGTGGGCCAAGGAAACTTAGCGTTTGATTATACAAAGCTGAATGAGTTTGCAGATGAAGTTGCTGACAACAGTACTAACTTTAGTTGTATTCGCGATAATGTAACAGGCTTGGTTTGGGAAGTGAAAAGCGGAATATCGGGTTCTTTACCAAATACCCCGTTACGTGACGGTCAAAATCATTACACTTGGAATTTAAGTGATGCAGATTCCGGTGCTGCAACTACAGGCGGTGCTAATACCACATGTCCAAGTAATACCGACTGTGGCTTACAAACGTATATTAATGAAGTTAACGCTGTTGATTTTTGTGGTGGTACAAATTGGCGAGTACCTACTTATACAGAGTTATTAGGCTTAATTGATTACGGTAAGCAAGGACAAAGAGTACTAATAGATACGAGCATTTTTCCTCATGTTCCCTTAGCTGGAGCTATAAGTGGGGTCAGCTTACCTTATTGGACATCGCAAACAGCGGCTGATGGAACGAGTTTATCGCAAGCTTATATAATAGATATGAGTAGTGGTAATGATCTTGCTTACCCTAAAGATAAAACGGCTTATGTCCGCTTAGTCAGAAGCCGTTAGGAGAAAATTGTGAAAATAACATCATTTTACGCATTAACGATAATGGCTCTGAGCTTTAATCTTGCCGCCGAACAAACTTGTTACTCATCAATAGATACAACAACGCCAACTGACCGATTTGTGATAAACACGGATGGCACTGTATCGGACCCACAAACAGGTTTAATGTGGCAACGTTGTAGCTATGGACAAATATACAATGCGCAGACTAATAATTGTGATGGCTCTACACCATCACTTACTTGGCAAGAAGCATTAAAGGTAGCGGTTAACGATGCAACCGCAAAGCATGATGATTGGCAAGTGCCCAATATTAAAGAGCTGGCAAGTATTTTAGAGCATAGCTGTACAGAGCCAAGTATTAATGAAACTGTTTTTTTTGGCACTAAGCTACAAAATTATTGGTCTAGCACCTCAGGAGTTAGCAACATGAGCTCAGCTTGGGTTTATCAATTTGATAGTGGCTTAAATAGCCTGCATGCTAAAACCAGTGATGTGTATTTACGTTTAGTGCGCTACGAAAAGTAAATACTCAGACTCTTTTTTGTAATGTGCACTTTATTTTACATAAATTTACGTTATTTCAATAATAAAGCGCTTACAGTGTTGTCACTGCAAGCGTTTTTTTGCCATTATAGGCCGTGATTTATTGACGAAGGAACATCACGGTGTATTTAAGCTATTTTGGCCTGAACGAGAAACCATTTTCTATCTCGCCTAACCCTCACTACTTATTTTTAAGTGAACGACATAAAGAAGCCTTAGCACACCTTACCTACGGATTGGGTGAAGATGGAGGATTTGTATTATTAACGGGTGAAGTGGGCACAGGAAAAACGACAATTACCCGCAGTATGCTAGAGCAGCTTCCTGAAAATACACAAGTGGCTATGATCCATAACCCCGCACTTTCAGAGCTTGAATTATTAGCCAGTATTTGTGACGAGCTAAAAATTAGTTATGATACACAAAACGCAACGCTAAAAAGCCTTACCGATATTATAAAAAAGCATTTAGAGACAAATAATAAATCGGGTGGGCATACCATACTAATTATTGATGAAGCGCAGTTGCTTGCACCCAATGTGCTTGAACAATTGCGTTTGCTGACAAATATTGAAACCGATCATAAAAAACTATTACAAATAGTGCTCGTGGGTCAACCTGAACTACAAGAGCTTTTAAAGCGAAATGAGCTGAGGCAACTGGCTCAGCGAATAACAGCTCGTTACCATTTATTGCCACTTACGCAAGGACAAACAGTAGCCTATATTAAACATCGGCTACATATAGCTGGGTGTGATAAGGGAATATTTTCAATGGATGCTATGCAAGCTGTGCATCAATTAACGGGTGGGGTGCCCCGCCTAATGAACTTAGTATGTGAGCGAGCTTTAGTGGGCACTTTTGCAAAACAGCAGTTAGTTGTTGATGGCGATATAATAAAAAAGTCAGCCCATGAATCACTTCCTATGGATTTTATTGCCTCAACCAATAAAAAACCGCAAAACTCTATTTCTTTTTGGTCATATGGCATTGCGTTCGCTGCTTTATTTACAGTCGGTATTGGGCTTTCATTTATTTTATAGTTAGGTAGTTATGTCTTATTTATTAGATGCATTAAAACAGTCAGAACAAGCTGATATGAGTGCTGAGCAATATGATTTACAGTCAGAACAATTAAAACAGCAGCAAGCACTTAAACGTTACAGACGATTAGCATTGATATTTGGCGGAAGTTTGGTCGCGTTTATTGCCGTTGCAACGGGTTTTACAACAGGTAAATGGCTGCAAGTGAGCCCTTTATTAAAAACCTCGGTAGCTGATGAGCTTAAAGTGGTTGAAAGTAAAATACCAGCGCCTGAAATAAAGCCTGATACAGAGGATGCTGATCTTCAAAAGCAGCAATTAGCTCAATTAGAGTCAGCCAATAAAGTCGCTGCAACAAATACCGCTACAATAGAAGGGCAGTTGGTACATGTGCAAACACCTAATGGTGTGCAGCAAATGCTACTAACACCGAGCGGACAATATATCCCTATGCCATCAAATCCCCCCTTGAGTGCCACTGGTTATAATCAGCAACAGTTTGTGCAGCAGGCCATGCCTGTTCAAAATTATAATCAGCAAGCATTTAATCCACAAACTAATTATAATTTGAGTAATGCACAAAATTCGTCGGTATTTGGGCAAAACCAAAATACGGCATCGGCGCAACTTGATATGAGTAAGTATAAAGTTCTTGGCAAGCCAATAAATGGCAGCACTGAGCAACCGCAAATCACTGATCCAGAGCTTGATGCAGTACCCTCTACTTTAAAAAATGCGTTTGCTCAAGCAGTGCAAGATGCAGAAAAAAATCAAGATTACGAAGTAACGCAAGGAACCCGTCATTCTTCTCGCGTTGATCCTGTTGAGTTATTGCCTGATGGATTGCAGGTTATTTTGCCTCCAATAAAATATCAAGCACATATTTATTCATCCAGTGCCGATAAGCGCTGGATAAAGCTTAATGGGCGAGAACTTCACGAAGGTGAAAGTATCGGTGCGCTCACTGTTCGCGAAATTACACCTGAGCAAAGTGTTCTAGATTTTGATGGATATGAATTTAGCTTAAAAGCATTGCAAGATTGGCCGCAATAATATCAATTTATTAAAAACATGATCATTATAGCGTCTTAAATAATTCACTAACGATGTTAAAAATTATTTATAGCCGACTGCATGGATGCAGGAGGGTGAGCAATGCACGGAGCAATTATTGATAACAACACTATGTCATAATTTTAGTCTTGTTATTGAGCTATTTTCGTATCGCTATAATAGTTCGCTAATTTAATGCAATTGGTATAAGGGCTATCAGCTACTTCATAGGTGCTTTTTACTTTGAAGTAGCAAAATTAATTTAAGGTAGAATCGTATTTTTATAAAAACGTTCTATATCAATATTATATTCTTTAGCCTTAACCGCAGACTCAAGTGAATCCAAGGTCTTTTTACTTGCTAAATCTATATCTTTTATTTCAGTGTAGCGACTATGTTTAGCGCTGTAGAACGTTTTAACGATGGGCTTTAAAGGTGTCGCAGGGTTGCTTTCGGTAACTAACCCAATTTTTTGGCTTGATAACCTCACCAGAGTACCTACAGGATGGATGCCAATACACTGAATAAATTTATTCAGTAATACAGGGTCAAAGCTATCTGGGCAGCCGTCTTTTAATATTTTAAATGCTTTTATTGGCTCCATTCCTGCTTTATATACTCGCTCAGCAGTGAGTGCATCATACACATCAACAATAGAAGACATTCGTACATATTGGCTTATCTCTTCGCCTTTTTTACCAAATGGATAACCTTTACCATCTAGCCGCTCATGATGCATACCTGCAATATCAACAGCAATACCTGTTAGTCCTGCTTCTTCTAGAATTTCTTTGCTAAACAGTGAGTGGTTTTTCATTATCTCAAATTCAGCTTCAGTAAAACGTCCTGGCTTATTAAGTACTTCATCAGGAATCTTTATTTTTCCTATATCGTGCAAAAGTGCACCAGTAGTTAGCTCTTCTATTATGTCTTTTTCTATATTTAAATGTTTTGCAAAGATACTCATTAAAATTGAAACATTAATAGAGTGCTCAAGTAAGTAAGCATCTTTTTGGCGCATTTGCGTAAGGCACGCAAGCGCATCTTGATTCCTAAATACAGAATCTATAAAGCCACTGGCAAGTTCTCTAAAAGGGGTTATGTCTATATCACGACCTGCTTTTATGTCTTTAAACGCTTTAGTTTGTAACGTTCTAGCTTCGTCGTATAGTTTTTTGGCCTTCCCCATTTCTTGTTCTGCACTGTGTACTTTTTGCCAAGGATCGCGTTTTTTAAGTGGAGTAGGGATATCAAGTGGTTGTTTTTCGGGGACTGACTCGGTGAGTGTTTTATCAGGGTCTATTTCGACTTCTAAAATGCCTGCTTTTTTAAGTTTATCAATGCCGGCTTGAGTTTTAACCCAGCCTTGGTTTTTTATTTTAATACGACCTGTTTGTTTAGTGACACTTTGTACAAACATACCAGGGAGTAACTGTGAAATAGGAACAATTTTCAAATTAACAACTCAATGGTTTATTTATATATAAAATAGCAAAGAATAATACTTTTATATAGTAAAAGGCATCAAATGATGCCTTTTTTAATGGTTATGGATGAGGGCGTGTTGATCTTTGGTGGTTGAGTTTACAGCAGACTGTTTGGTATTTAAGCAAGGCAGAGCCTATGATGTGTGGTGTTCCCCATGAATAGGCGATAACGCAGCGTAAGTGCCAAACATGCGCTGCCCTTTGGGTTCTTTCTAGGGGCGGTTGACTCTTTGTTGCTCGGTTTTTACTTAGCCCACTAGGTTGCAAACCTCGCGCCGCGATTCAACCGCCCCTAGATTGAACAAATTTCAATCCACAAAGAGCAACACGCCCTAGCTTTAAGCTAATTATTCATCGTCTTCAACAAGCGTCATTAGTGATGTATTACCACCTGATGCAGTTGTATCAATACTTATCGTTTTTTCAGTGATAAGACGCTTAATTAGCGTATCGTAATACTCTGAGCTAATCACGGGTAAAATAGCGCCTTTGCGTTGTGCAAGTTGTTGGCTAAAGTAGCCAAAACGAGACGAACGAGCAGCCACTACGGCACCTGCTAAATGAGGGTGCGCCAAGATAGCTTGTAACTGATTAGGTTTGGCTACTTGGAAAACGCCTTCAGCAACGCCTGTCGAGATAAACTTATCTTTAAAGGCAACGGCTTCATCATAAAATAACTCAGACGCTACTGTAATTACTGTGTTACCTGCAGCTATGGCAGTAATAATAGACAGTGCCCAGAAGTTAAATGATGTACTCTTATCCGCATAACACACTACGCAACCACGTGCTTCTAGATGAAGGGTATTCGACTCACCTGTAGGCCCTGGAAGAGTAGTAAATTTACGCATGTGCTTTTCAAGGCGGTTAAGCTGAGCGCGGGCTTCAGATAATGTTAATGCTAAATCGTCTGCTAAGTCGTCTATGATCTCTACTGTTGCAATTTTAGCGAGCAACTGACGCACAGCCGAAACACGGTCGTTTAGTGGTGTTGCACGCCAGATTTTTTCATCGCGCATTGAATTAGCCATTAGCTTTTTAACTTGCTCATTTGCACCGCTGTAGTGGTGTAAATCAAGCTCGTCAGGCGTTAGGTTAGTCATTTGCACGTTGTCTGGCGATGCTTTTTCTTTTACTAAACGTTGTAGATAGTTAGGGCCGCCGGCTTTAGGGCCAGTACCTGATAAACCACGTCCACCAAACGGTTGCACACCAACGATAGCGCCAATCATGTTGCGGTTAATGTATACGTTACCTGCACGTGACATTTTAGCTAAGTACTCACAGCGCTCTTCAATACGCGAATGCACACCCATTGTTAAGCCGTAACCTGTATTATTTATTTGATCCATCACATTATCAAGTTCGTTCGATTTAAAGCGGATAATATGAACACATGGGCCAAATACTTCACGTTTAAGTACCGATAGGTCTTTAATTTCGTATAAGCGAGGCGCAAAAAAGAATGCACCATTTTGTGTGTTATCAGGAATTTTGCACTCGTAATGAAGCGTCGCATTACCCTTTAGGTACTCAACATGATCGTTTAGGTTTTTAAGTGCTTTTTCATCAATCACAGGACCTACATCGGTAGATAGTAACGATGGGTCGCCAATATGCAGTTCAGCAAGTGCCCCTTTTAGCATATCGATTATGCCATCAGCTACATCTTCTTGAATAAATAAAACACGAAGAGCCGAACAGCGCTGACCTGCGCTTTGAAAGCCAGAACTAATTACATCGTCAACAACTTGCTCAGGAAGTGCTGTTGAGTCAACAATCATACAGTTTTGACCGCCAGTTTCTGCAATTAACGGTACTTGAATATCGTTACGAGCAGCCAGCGTTTGCGAAATTAACGTCCCGGTTTCTGTCGAGCCGGTAAACATAATTGCTTGAATGCGTTCGTCTGGCACAATCACCTTACCGACTTCACTACCGCGAGCGATAACAGGTTGAACAACATGTTCAGGTAAGCCAACTGATAGCATAAGCTCAATTGCACGAAGGGCAATTAAGCTTGTTTGCTCTGCAGGCTTAGCAATTACAGTGTTACCTGTAACAATCGCAGCGGCAACTTGCCCTAAGAATATTGCAAGCGGGAAGTTCCACGGGCTAATACATAGAATAACGCCACGGGCTTCAAAGCGTTCATCTTGCGATAACTCCTCAGCACGCGCTGCGTAGTAACGACAAAAATCAACCGCTTCACGTACTTCATCAATACCATCTTGTGCTACTTTACCTGCTTCTTTAATACAGATAGCGACTAGTTCGTCGTGATGACGCTCTAAAATATCAGCAACACGACGCAGTAAATTTGCACGCTCTTTCACCGGTGTTTGTGACCACGATTCAAAAGCCGCTTCAGCGTTAGCCAATAGCACTTTCATCTCTTCGCCAGTTTGTAATTTAACGTGACCGATGATTTCTTTATGATCCGCTGGATTTTTAACAGCCAGAGAGCCTTCAGGTACTTGACTTTGCTCAATGAGATGTTCGTTAAACCAACTTTCAAGATTTTCTTTGAAAGGGGTGATAACGTTTATATCGGTTAAATCCATGCCTTTAGAGTTAGCACGTTCTTCACCGTATAAATCAATCGGCATTTTGATTTGTGTATTGTACTTGTTACGCAGGCCTTGCAGTGTTTCTACTGGATCTGGCAGTAATGACTCAACCGGTTTTGTTGTATCTACAATGGCGTTTACAAAGGAGGAGTTAGCGCCGTTTTCTAAGAGACGACGTACTAAGTATGCAAGTAGGTCTTCGTGTTGGCCAACAGGTGCGTACACGCGACACTGAATTTTTTCCTCGGTGACGATTTGGTCGAATAATGATTCACCCATACCGTGCAGGCGTTGGAATTCAAAGCCGGTGTTATCACCTTTTGCAACTTCTAAAATAGTAGCTGCCGTGTAAGCGTTGTGGGTTGCAAATTGCGGATAAAGCACGCCGCGCGCTTCAAGCATTTTAATTGCACATGCTTTGTAAGAAACATCGGTTGTGGCTTTTCGCGTAAATACAGGAAAATGCTCTAAACCATCTTGTTGTGTGGTTTTGATTTCTGTATCCCAATAAGCACCCTTAACTAGGCGTACCATCATTTTACGACCCACGCGGGTCGCAAGTTCTGTTAGCCACTCTATAACGAAAATAGCGCGCTTTTGATACGCTTGAACCGCTAAACCAAACCCTTGCCAATCGCCTAAGTCTGTATCGCTAAATACGGCTTCAATTACATCAAGAGAGATGTCTAAGCGATCAGCTTCTTCTGCATCAACCGTAAAGCCGATATCGTATTTTTTAGCAGCAAGCGCAAGCTCTTTTAACTTAGGTACGATTTCTGCCATTACACGGTCTTTATGAGTGAACTCATAACGTGGATGAATAGCTGAAAGTTTAACTGAAATACCAGGGCTCTTAATTGGGCCGCGGCCGTTTGCTGCTTTACCAATGGCGTGTATTGCATTCATGTAGCTGTCAAAGTAGCGCGTCGCATCTTTCATTGTGCGCGCGCCTTCGCCTAGCATATCGTAAGAATATACATAGCCTTTTTGCTCTGTATCGGCAGCACGTTCAATTGCTTCGTCAATGGTACGACCCATAACGAATTGCTTACCCATAATTTTCATAGCAAAATTTACAGATTTACGAATAACCGGTTCACCTAAACGACCAATGGTTCTTTTAAGCATGCCAAACTGCTGCTCTTTCGTTTTATCTGTGTAGTTAACCATTTTACCGGTTACTAATAATCCCCATGACGACGCATTTACAAATAAAGAATCGCTGCTTCCTAAATGAGAGCTCCAATCACCTTTTGCTAACTTGTCGCGGATCAGAACTTCTTGAGTTGCTTTATCTGGTACGCGAAGTAAGGCTTCAGCCAAACACATTAATACAACGCCTTCTTCACTTGATAGTGAAAATTCATTTAAAAGCGCGTCAACACCGCCTTGCCCATCTTGTTCTTTACGAATGTTTAAAACAATCTGGCGAGCTCTTTCCCATGCACGACTTCGTGCTTTTACACCGACTTCTGCAAGCGGTAAAATATGATCAATAACCGCATTTTCATCAATGCGGTAAAAGTCACGAATTTTTTGTCTGATAGGACAGTGTGTTGTCAAATCGCCTTTGAATAACATAAGCAACTCCCAGGAGTGTTAAGATTTAAAGTAAAATTAATTACCAATAAATTACCAGTGATATAATGTGTGCATTCTAATTAAATTTCAGCAGAATATGCTGGTTAAATTTCGCGTTTTACGATAATTTACAGGGCATAAATTTAACTTATCCGCATAAAATTCTGTTATGACAATTCCAAATAGATTACGGCTGTTAGATCGCATCGATTTAGCAATATTAGACGTTCTCCAAAAGAACGGCAGAATTTCTAATGTTAACCTCGCAAAGCAGGTTAATTTGAGCGCTAGCCCATGCCTTGATCGTGTAAAACGATTAGAGCAAGAGGGTTACATCGAAGGCTACTACGCCAAGTTAAGTGAAGCAAAACTTAACCAAAGTTTAGTTGCACATGTGCAAATATCACTTGTTGCCTCAAATACCGCTGTATTTAAGGTGTTCAGAGAGCATGTTATAAGAATTAAACAAGTTGTTGAATGTGACATGGTTGCTGGTGGCTATGATTACTTATTAAAAATACGAGTGTCTAATATGGAAGAGTATAGGCAAGTTTTGGGTGACTTAGTCGATATTCCGGGCGTAGGTACGCACCATACTTATATGGTTATTGAAAAAATAAAAGAAGATAAGGGATTACTAATTGATATTTGATAGGTAACTAATAGGGGTAAAATACACAGGTTATTTTACCCCAAACATTAATTACGTTTTATGCCCAGCCTTCGTAACGTTTACGACGCGATAGTACAATTGTTAAAATGATACCTAAAAACAAGCCTAAGAAAGCAATCGCACTACCATAAGTCAGTAATTGGCGCTTCTCTTGGGCGCTGACAGATTCTTTTTGAGCCCGCTCTTGTTCTAACGTCACTTTTAATTGAGCAATTTGCTCAGACAGCTGTAGGTTTTGATCTGTTAAAGCCTGATTTTGTTCTTGTAACTGCGGTAATTTAATTTGAGCAGTACGCAGGTTTTCTTGTATGTTGCTTATTTCGTCACTCAATACTTGGTATTGCTGCTTTAAGCCTGCTGTTTTAGTCACAAATTTAGTTTCGATCCAGCCTTCACGCTCTTTATCATCTTTAATTTTTATAAAGCCATTTTCTTCGCCAGATAACACAGTTAATTTTGTTCCCGCGTCTACAGAGCCAAGTAATCTATAGTCTTTACTCGCCCCTGAGCGCATAAAAGTATATAAGTTATCGATAATATAGGCGGTATTTTCATCCGTTGAGTTTGTATCTTGTGCTTCTTGCGCGTAACTCATGAATGTGGTGGCTGTTAAAAGTAGCCCTAATAAACAATGTTTTAGCATTTATCTACCTTGTTGATCTAGCTGTGTCCGTTATAAACGTGATTTTATGTCACATAAGTAACTAGATAGTATGGATTAAATAACGTAATAGCAAGGTAGATATTGTAACTCTGCCCCTATTTTGATGGCAAAATAAGGCCAAAAAATTTGCATTGTGTGTGTGCTTTGTTTATTTTGAGCACTTATTTATTTTAAAGGTAATCCGCAGACCGAATGGATACTGAGATAGAACTGAAGTTTTTGGTATCAGATGCCGTAATTCCACTGATCCCCTCGCTAATTACTCAATTTGCTAAAACTGTTATTAATAAGCCCTCGCGTAGTTTGCAAAATGCATACTACGACACGCCGAGTCGTGAACTTAGAGCCCTTGATATTGGTTTTAGAACCCGTTGTGCAGATAGCCAATGTGAGCAAACTATAAAGCTTGCAGGCGAGGTCGTTGGTGGTTTGCATCAACGACCTGAGTATAACCTGCCTATTGACTCAAACCGCCCTAATTTGATGGCGTTCAATGTTGATATATGGCCTCATGGCATGCAAGTTAGTTCAATCTCGCAAAATTTATACCCTATTTTTAGTACTAACTTTATTCGTCGTACATGGCTAATTGAAACAGAGACTGGCGGGAAAATTGAAGTGGTACTCGACAAGGGGGAAATTGCAGCAGCCGGCCAGATAGAGGTTATTAGTGAACTTGAAATTGAGTTAATTGAAGGTAGTCGAAATGAGTTATTCGCTTTAGCGGATAAGTTAGTAAGTCAAAGTTGCATCCGCTTAGGGTTATATTCAAAAGCAGCTCGTGGGTATCGACTTGCAGACGATAAACCTTTAAAACCAAGTAAGTCAATTGGGTTTGTGCAGTTAACGAATACATCAAGCCAAGAAAAAGCATTGATGGAAGCGATGAATTTTGGCATTCGGTTTGTGCAAAAACACGAACAGTGTTACTTCGATAAACCAAGTTTAAAAACGCTAAAAAGAGTGACGGACGGCATTAGCTTAATTCGCCATACGTTTTGGTTATACGACGATATTGTTTCTAAAGAGAATACCGAGTATTTACGTACTGAACTTAAGTGGCTATTGAGTGAATTAGCATGGGTAGAAAATGCGATTCAATTAAAAACATACACATCTAAACGTCATGCATTTTACAAAAAGATAAATGCAGCACCTGCCTTAGCTCAAGTTATTAATGATTTAAAAGAATTACAGCCAAGCATTGATGATATTAATGCGCTATTTCACAGTGCGCGTTATAACCGTTTACTGCTATCGCTAACAACGTGGCTGATAGATAAACAATGGCGTAAAGATTGGGGCCAAGTTGAGCTTCAAGCTTCAGAAAAGCCGGTTTTATCAATTGCAAATCGGTTGTTTAATAAAGACTGGAAAAACCTTCATCACTTATTACCTAAAGAGCAAACACTCAACGTAACTGATTATTTGAGTTTGCGAATGCAGTTAGAAAATAGCCTGCTGAGCGGTAATTGTTTAGGCTCTTTATTTGATAATGAAGAGCGGTTAGAGTTTCGACTGCCGTGGTTAGACATTTCCCATGGTATGTATGAGCTGAGCACGCTAGAGTATTTAAAGCAGCTATGCGCGGGTCAGGAAGATGAGCAGCTTGCTAAAATTCAATCTTGGCTTGAGCAAAAATCTGAATACTTAGTCAGCGCTATGGAACAAAGCCGGCTTGCGTCTTTTGATAAAGACCCTTATTGGCAAAAATGAGAGTAACGCACTTTTGTAATATCAACTTAATTCAAAAGTGCGTAGGCATTGTGCTTTTAATTCAATGCTTTTACGTTTTCTCAGAGCCTGTATGGCAAGAGTATAAAAATAAGCAGGGAGTGAGTGTACATTATCAAAGTCACAGCGATAACACGTTTGAAGTTAAAGGTGAGGTGGATGTAGAGCATGTATCTGCAAAGGACTTTTTAGAATTACTCAGTGATACAAATGTAGCTCCGTACTGGGTAGAAAATGTCTCTAAAGTACGTGTCATTAAAACGTTAAGCCCTTCAGAAAATATTGTATATAGTTACTTTGACTCTCCATGGCCAATAGCGAATAGAGATGTTGTAACCTATTCGTGTTACTCACAATTAACCCCGCAACAAAGTTTACTTATTGTTAAAGCGTATCTAAATGAGCTGCCACTTTATAAAAATGTGGTCAGAATCGAAACCTTAACTGCACATTGGTTGTTAACTCAACACAATGGTAGTTTAAATATCGTTTATCAGATTTACGCATTACCAGGTGGAATTATTCCTACTTGGGTTAACAATAAAGTAGGGCTCAATAGTGTTTTTAAAACCCTTTTTAATTTACGCGATATGCTGGCCCATAAAAAGTATCAAGCAAAGGATCCTGTAATTGAAGCAGGAGCATGTTTAAGTACTGAGTAGACAAGGTTTTACAACCTCGAATTATTTTCAAGTTTACTTAAATTACTTACAAAAATAGGGCTGATTGAAAATAGGGGGCGGCCGTACATAACAGGATATTTAATTTTTAAACGTGATCAACTGTAAAAAAATGGCTCAAAGCAGAGCCATTTATAAATTGACGATTAATATTTTGCTGCCTGAGCCTCTTTAGGCAAGGCTTTTAATATAAAGTCGCGCAAGTCATTATTTGAGCGCTCGAGGTCTGCATGACGAAGGTACATCATGTGTCCGCTTCTATAGCCTTTAAAGCTTAAACGGTCTTTCATTTTTCCGCTTGGATCTAATTGCCACAATGTATATTTAGCATCAAAGTAATTAGTTGCACCATCAAAGTAGCCTGATTGAATCATTACATTTAAATATGGGTTTTGTGCCATTGCTAAACGCAGATTTTCGCCAGTATTATTACCCGTTCTATCCCATGGATGGACATTGCCAAATAAATTGTATTTTACATCAGTTTTATAGTTTAGCTCGTCACGTAAATAGTGATTTATTGCTGGTGTAAATGAGTGTAACCACGAAGTCAGTTCAGCCCAATAATCTGGAGACTCACCCGCATCACGTTTATCTATTCCTAAATAACGAGAGTCTAGGCGACCGACTGTTTGACCGCGATCGCGCAGTAGCTCTTTCCAGAAAAATTGAGTTGGAATATCTAAGTTGTTTTGTTTAACAAACTTCTCTGACAAGCCTGCATAATCGGCCATTTTCTTTATAATGCGACGCTTTTCGTCTGCGGCAATAAACCCGCCTTTCGCTAATGCTGGGATCAATTCGTTGATTGTAAATTGCTCTACTTCGGGGAGTAACTCGTCTAAGTCTTTAGCTTGTAAATCGGTTTTAAGTGTTTTGTGGTACCAAGCCGTAGCTGCAAAATAAGGCAGGCGGTTAGCTGCTTTAATTGGTCCGTCGCGTTTTATGCCTATATCTGTGGGCGATACAAGTACAACACCATTTATATACATCCATTGACTATTTTGAAGCTCATGAGCAAGGCCTGATACACGTGTTGTACCATAGCTTTCACCGATTAAAAATTTAGGTGAACGCCATCGTTCAGCTCTGTTTACAAATGTATTGAGCCACTCTGCAAGGTATTTAATATCGGCGTTAACACCAAAAAATAGCTCTTTTTGTTTTGCTTTAGTAGGAAGCTCGCCTTTATCGTTTTCTAGTACGCGAGAATAGCCAGTATTAACTGGGTTTACATACACAATATCGGCAACATCAAGTACGGAATAAGGATTGTTTTTTACGCCATAAGGTTGGATTGGGTAGCCTTCATCATCGATTTTTAAGACACGAGGGCCAGTATAAGCGAGATGCATCCAGACTGAGGCAGAACCAGGTCCACCATTAAAGGAAATAAGTAATGGGCGTGTTGTATTATCATCTACTTTGTCGCGCGTGTAATAAGTGTATTGCAGTGTTGCAACAGCGTTGTCTTTATCATCCCAAACAGGCTGTGTGCCAGTTGCTACAGTATAGGTAAAGCGTTGACCGTTTATATTCGCTTTGTGTTGGGTTATTACTTTGCTATCAATGTCGATGCGGCGTTCGTTACTTGCAAGAGAGGCGCTACTGAGTATTAATGCAATCACAGTTATCGGTAAACTGATAATACGACTAAGCTTCATGATGTTTCCTAATTATTGTTGATAAGCTATTAAAGATAATAATGAGCAAAATAACAAAAGTATTGAGACTAGTCGTCGATATTACTAGTTAAGTAAAAATAATACGTTTAAAAAAGGCTGTTTTCTGTTTACTTATTTAGCTAATCGTAAAAATCAGGTATATTTATTAGGGTCTGTTGAACTTTCAAGGTTAAATTTGCAGCAGTCTGTTTGGTATTTAGGCAAGACAGCGCCTATGTAGTGTGGTTATTCCCCATAAATAGGCGATAACGCAGCATCAATGCCAAACAGGCGCTGCCCAAAGGGTTCTTCCTAGGGGCTATTTACTCTTTGTTGCTCGGTTTTTACTTAG